>JAFGVT010000076.1 GCA_016937825.1 Fidelibacterota bacterium
AATGCTTAAAATGCCGCATCCCCGTCAGCACCATCGCCATCCCCAGTTCGTTCGCCCGGGCAATAACGGCCTTATCGCGTATCGACCCGCCCGGTTGAACGATGGTGCGGATACCGGCCGCATGGGCAACCTCGACATTGTCGGGAAAGGGGAAAAAGGCGTCGGAGAACAAAACGGCTTCCGCCATTTTCTCCCTGATATAGGCTTCGGGGTCTCCCGCGCCGTGCCATGCGTTCAGGAGGTTCTCCCGGCAGCGTTTGACCGTCAGTTCGGTGGAATTGAGCCGGTTGGGCTGGCCGCAGCCCATGCCGAGCAACTGGCAATACCCCTGCTCCGTTTTGCGGACGGCGCAGATGGCGTTCGATTTGATCTGGCGGACGGTTTTGAGCCCGAAATCCAGCAGTTCGGCATCCAGCCGGGGCTGAAGGACGGTGGCATATTCGACTTTTTCCTTCGTTTCCATGTCCGGGTCCTGGTACAGCAGCGCGCCGTGGAGGAATTTCATGTCCTTGCCGGGCGTCAGCAGCCGGGGATCGTACCCGACGATGCGAAGATTTTTATGCAGCTGCAGATATTCCAGCGCGTCCGGAGTGAAGGCGGGTGCGACGACGATCTCCACGAATTTGCGTTCGGATCTGTCCTCCGCATCGAGGGCAAAAAAGGTGACCGTCTCGCGGGTGACGGTGGAATTGAAGGCGATCACGGAACCGTAGGCAGAGACCGGATCGCCCGCCCAGGCGTATTCCAGGACCTTGCGCTGCTCGTCCCCGCTGCTCAGGCCGCAGGGATTGGCGTGCTTGATCACGGCGCAGGCATGCGTCCGCATGTCCCGCAGCGATTCGAGGGCGCCGTACATGTCGACCATGTTGTTATAGGAGAGCTCCTTGCCGTGCAGGACCTCCATGTCGTAATAGCTGCGTTCCGCGCCGCGCTGCCGCAGGAAATAGGCTTCCTGGTGCGCGTTCTCGCCGTAACGGAGCTTTTTCGCCCGGTCGAAGGCCGGGCGGACGGACAATTCTCCGGCCTGCGCATCCAAGGTCGTGGCGATCAGGGCGTCGTAATCCGCGGTGTGATTGAAGGCTTTGCGCATCAGCCGGAAACGGGTCCCTTCGGAAAGCGCCCCCGCCCCCGCCTGCAGTTCTTCCAGCACGGCGGGATAATCAAGCGGGTCCACGACCGCGGCGACATACTTGTAGTTCTTTGCGGCGGCACGGACCATGGTCGGACCGCCGATATCGATGTGCTCGATCAGGTCCGGCAACCCGGCTCCCTGCGCCTTGGCTTTGTCAAAGGGGTATAAGTTGCACACCACGAGGTCGATCGGGGCAATGCCGAGGGCTGAGGCCTCGTCGGCGTCTTTTTCGCGGTCGTACAGCAGCGCGGATCCGATCTGAAAGGAAAGGGTCTTCATCCGGCCGCCGAAAGCTTCGGGATTCCCGGTCACCGAGCTGATGCCGGTCACCCGGATCCCGGCGTCTTCAAGGACCTTCCGGGTGCCTCCGGTCGAAATGATCTCGCAGCCCTGACGCTCCAGTGCGGCGGCGAAATCGATGATCCCGGTCTTGTCCGATACGCTGATCAGGGCGCGTTTGATGACGATCATGTCCTTCCTTTCATTTTTTTCGTATGACGACGTTATCTAAAAATACCGTCTCTCCGTTCGTCAGCTCCGCGCGGAAAAAAGCATCTCCGCTGAACTGAAAATCTTTTATCACGATCACCCGGCGGGTCGTGTATTTGTACAGGTAATGCAGGCTGAGGGTCTCAAGCGAGCTGAACTTAAGCTCCTGGAAGGAATCCGCCCGGCCTTCCTTCCCGGCAGGGATCAAAATTGCCGCTTCCTCTACGTAGGCCAGATGCAGGATCCCGGGGATCGCTTCATCGCTGCGGTAATCCGCAGGGTCGACCTCCCGGTATTTCCAGGAACTGGCAATACGTCCCGAAACCAGCCTGTCCGGCGCGTTTGCCCCGGACACGATGTGCTCTTTCTGCAGGGTCGTATAAAATTCTCCGTAGGCCGTGATCACGGGATGAAGCGCTTCGAGCACCTTCCGGGTTCCGGGAATGTCGATCGCCCAGAAGGCACACAGCAGGGCGAGGACAATGCTGGCAAGGATCTTGGGAAGCCGTGAGAGCGGCGGGAAGATCCAGAGGAAAACGAAAAGCGTCAGGGGCAGGACAAAGGGCAGGATCCCGAACAGGGCTTCCGCGGGACTGAAGCGGATGAAGGTCAGGATGAAATGGATCCATCCGGAGATCGCAAGGCAGGCCATGACGGGCATCCAGACCGTTGCGGCGAACTGAAGCCGCGTTCCGCGGAGCCAGAAAAAGGCCAGCATCAGCACGGCGGTCATGAGCAAAAGGATAAGTTCCATAAGCGGATTGTTCAAATAATACGGGATCATGAGCTTATTTACCATAAACGTGATCAGGAGGACGCGCAGGATCACATAGATGCCGAATCCCATCAGCAGGCGGATAACGAACTGCCAGCCGCTTTCGTAGAGTTCCGATATTCGGAGCCGCTGTGCTTTCCCTTTTTCGAGTGAGCTTTTCATACGATGAAAAACAGGGGATCAGTCCCTGTTCTTTTCGATCTCCCTTACAATGTTGCGGAACACGGACAATCCTTCCCCTTCTTCGGAAATGCCGGGATTTTCCCGCTTCTTTTTCGCCCAGGCGGGGTGATTGTACAGGGACAGAAATGCCTCGGGATGCGGCATCAGTCCGAATACGTGCCCGCCGGGATCGCAGAGCCCGGCGCAGTTCAGGTCGGACCCGTTGGGATTCGCGGGATACGCCGCCGTGATCTGTCCCTGCCTGTCGGCATAGCTCAGGACGTTCAGTTTTTTCTCCAGGATCGTCTGCCGGACCTGTTCGTCCCGGATGATCAGTTTGCCTTCGCCGTGGCGGACGGGCAGATCCAGTCCCCGCAGCGCGGGATCGCTCAGGAAGGGCGTCGGATTGCCG
>JAFGVT010000012.1 GCA_016937825.1 Fidelibacterota bacterium
ACTTTGCGGATCCGTCAGCATCCGCGATGCCGCAACGTGAAGTAAGATACGCAAAGGTCGTAAATTTTAGAAGGAATTTGAAAGCAAAAAATGTCTGCCTTACGCCGGGATCATTTATTTTCCTCCGACAGGAACCCAATGATCCGCCTCAGTTTTTCCATCAGTTCGGCGGTCTCTTTGGCGGTGATCACCCCGGGAATGAATCCCCGGGCAAGCTTTCCGGGAATGGACGCCGCCTCCTCGCGCAAGCGTCTTCCCTTTTCGCTTAGCCGGACGATGACCTTGCGTTCATCTTTTCCGGAACGTTGGCGGGTGATCAGGTCCATGGACTCCATGCGTTTCAGCAGGGGGGTCACGGTATTCGTATTGAGGATCAGCTTTTTTGAAATGCTGTTCACGGTCATTTCCTCGTATTCCCACAGGACCATCAGCACCAGATACTGCGGATAGGTGATCCCCAGTTTTTCAAGGTGCGGCTGATAACGCCGGGTGATCAGATGCGAGGCCGCGTAAAGGGGAAAACACAGCTGATTCTCCAGCTTAAGTTGTTCGTAGGTCATGCGTCTCCTTTTGATGATGGCTCATACCAGGTTTTTCTTTTGCAGAAAGCGGTCAATTTTTTCGGGCGTGGTCGACGGCGAAAAACGTTTCAGGGGTTTTCCCTCTCTGTCGATCAGGAATTTCGTAAAATTCCATTTGATGTCGCCGCCCCCGATCCCGCGGAGTTCCGTTTTAAGATAGCGGTAAAGCGGGTGTGCCTCCGGGCCGTTGACCTGGATCTTTGAGAACATGGGGAAGCTCACGCCGTAATTCAGCACGCAGCCTTCGGCGATGCTGGATTCGTCACCGGGTTCCTGGTTCGCGAACTGGTTGGAGGGAAAACCCAGGATCACCAGCCCCCGTTCCTTGTATTTGCGGTACAGCGTTTCCAATCCCTCGTACTGAGGCGTCAAGCCGCATTTGCTTGCCGTATTGACCACGAGAACGAGCTTTCCTTTGTACTCGCTCATGCCGGTCTCGCGCCCCTGAAGGCTGCGCGCACTGAAATCGTAAAAGGGTGTGTCCATTGTTATGCCTCTTCCGAAGATCCGGCCAGGCGAAGGCTGACCCGGATGTTCCCTTCGACCGCCCGGGAATAGGGACAGATGCGGTGCGCCTTCTGGATCAGGTCCAGCGCGACCTCCGCTTCAACGCCGGGAACATCGATCTCAAGATCGACCGCCAGGCTGAAATCTGCGGGCCCGCCCGCTAAAAAACTGACCGTTGCCGTAACACGGCTTTTCCCGATCCGGATCTTTTCCTGACGCGCCGCCAGATTGAGCGCTCCGTCAAAACAGGCCGCATACCCGGCGGCAAAAAGTTGTTCTGGATTGCTGTAAGGTCCCCCGCTTCCGCCGATCTCCTTCGGACTGCGGACCTCCAGTTTCAAGACGCCGTCATGGCTCGATATCTTTCCGTTCCGTCCACCGACGGCGGTGACTTGTGTGGTGTAGAGTGTATTCATGTTATATTCCTTTTCTTTTATTTCGTTTGCGATTCTATCGTCTGCGATATAAATATACGACATCCTTTACTATATCGCAAGCGATATTTTAATTTTTTTAGTAACACCCGGTCCGGGGGGCGCTTGCCAGCCTGTCCGACCCGCTAAGCACGGACGAACGCTGCCGTTTAATACCCTAACTTCTACGGTGTCTTTTGCGGCGAACGGCCGGCCATATCCCGGAACGGTGTGGAAACCTCCGCCTTCTTTCCGGGGCGAACCCTTCAGGACGCAACCCCGCCGCGCTTCCCCCGGGAATGGCCATAAGGAGAGCCTATCGAAGATCCACGCATCATCATTGTCACCGGGGCGAACCGGGGTTTGGGAAAACAGACCGCACGCATGCTTGCCGGCCGCGGCCACACGCTTGTCATGGCCTGCCGGAATACGGCGGCCGCCCTGCCGGTCCGGGACGAAATTCGCCGCATCAGCGGCAATGACGCCGTACACGTCATGGAACTGGATCTCTGCAGCGAGGCATCCATCCGGATATTTGTTGAAAATTTCCGCACCCGGTTCCCACACCTGAACGTGCTGGTCAACAATGCCGGCATTATTACCCGTTATCCCGACTATACCCCGGACGGTTTCGACACCGTGATCATGACAAACTATCTCGGCCCGTATTTGCTGACGCGCCTGCTCATTCCAAGCCTTGAAACCGGAGCGCCCGGGCGTATCATCAACCTGACCTCGGGCATCTATCCTTTCGGGACCTACCGCTGGGACAGGATCAACGCTTACCGCTGGGTCAAGGCCTACGCCGTTTCAAAATGCCTGGTCCTCCGGGCGACCTTTGCGCTGGCCGGCGAACTGCAGGAGCGCGGCATCACCGTCAATGCGGTCGATCCCGGGGTGATCAATACGTCCATTATGTTCACAAAAAAATGGTATGACGCCCTCATTCATCTGATCCTTCTGCCATTTTACGTGTCCCTTGAAAAGGGCGCGGAAACGATCGCCTTTCTGGCCGGCGCCGGACCGGAACTGGACGCCACCGGTCACTGTTTTTACAAACTTGGAATAAAACGCGTCGCCCAAAAGCACCGGGACCCGAAGACTCTGCGCGACCTGACCGTGCGCACCCGCGCCCTGCTGCATCTTTGATCCCTTGCGCTTTCAACTTGCGCTGAAGCGCGGCTTACCCATGATCTTCAGAACCCTGCAGGGGTTCAACAAGAACAAAACCCTTGCCTCAAATAACGCCAAGCCCGTCCGGGTTTGAACAATTAAACCCCCAATTCGCCTGAACCTCTCCTGCGCCCGGCTTCTTCGGAGCTTCGAAGGACACGCCCGCTGCTTTTAGATTATATATACTTTGCAAAACCCGGATATTCAACGTATTCTCTATTCAACCAATAATCAACATGATCGGGGAAACCTATGAAATGTTTTTTAAACATGTCGCGCATCGCCCTGCTGTCCGCCGCGATACTCTTTTCAGGCTGCACATCTGAGAAGAATACGCTTTCCGAGGAATCGTTCAGGCTGCATTCGGACTATGCGATTACCGGGGATTTCCTGATCAGGATTCGCCTGCCCGAAAACTATCGTGAAACGGACCGTGCTTATCCTGTTTTCTACATGACCGATGCGGACTGGTTTTACGGAACCGCGTCGGACATGGCCCATATGATGGAACTGGAGGGCAGGGGGTTCATTCTTGTGGGTATCGGCTACGGCGACAAAACAAGGTGCCGGGAAAAACGCATGAAAGACCTGGGAAGTGATTTAAATGAAAACGGCATTCCGGCATATACGCTGTATCAGTCCTTTCTCAAAGACGAACTTTTCCCCGAGATCGAGTCCCGTTATCGTGCCCTATCAACCAACCGGACCTATTACGGCTGGTCTTTGGGCGCCTATTTTGCCAATCATTTGCTTTATGAACAGCGGGATCTGTTCGATAATTACATTTTGGGCGGCGGCCAATTCCCGGGAAATTGGTCCGAACACATGAAATACTCTGTCAGGCAAGCCCGTAACGATCGCCCCCTGAGCCTCTATGTGGGTTTTCCCGGTCGTGATGCGCCGCGCGAGAGCTATATCAATATGATCCGGTCCTTAAAGGAGGAAGACATGGCCGATCTTTTCCTGCAATGGGATATCTACGCGGATCAGGGACATGACATCGAGTCGGCCGCGGATGTCCTCTGGAAGGGAATGCGCTTTACCTATTCTCCCAAAGCGATCGAAGGTCCCCTGATCGAAAGATATAAACGTTCCGGACTGAACAACATGCTGAAAAGTTTTGAACAATGGAAAATTTTACGGCCCGAAATGACCGATTACTCTCCTCTTGCCCTGATTTCATTTTCGAACTATCTGGATTCGGATGATCGCCAAAAACTCAAAAATTATATTGACAAGAATTATCCGCCAAGAACCGTTACGTTTCAACTGAGTGCCGAAGAATTGACGGCCACTTCCACGGTCTGCATCACCGGTAGCCATCCGGCACTCGGCTTCTGGAATCCTTCGGCTGTTGCCATGGAATTGCAGTCCGGCGGGCAATGGGAAAAAAGCATCGAGGTCATGAGCGGAACGCATCTGGAATACAAATTCACGCTGGGAAGCTGGGAAACGGAAGCGTTGAGCGCCGATGGATCGACCCTTCCGAATTTTATCCTGAGCGTTGAAAAAGACACGGTCATCCAGGTTGTGATACCGGGATGGAATACGATTGACAATTGATCCTTCTGCTTTCTAAAGCATCGGCGCTCCCCTCTTCGCCCGGCTTCTTCGGAGCTTCGAAGGACACGCCGGAGAGCGGGCCTTAAATTTTAAACGAATATCCATCGTATCGTCTTGATCATTCCGCCGATCTCATGACGTTATCTATATTGTTGCCTCGTATGGTATTATCATTATTTGAACCCAAAGAGGGTGATTTTACCTTAATGGGGTAAAAACTTCCTGTTCCCCTGTTTGCCATCAGAATATGTCCCGATTTTTGGGTTAATGGTAATTATGTGAGGCTAAAATCGTTATAAATAATTGAATATCAGGAAAATGAACAGGGCTTCTTATTTTACAAATAAAAAGAGGGCAAAAATAATGCCCCGGATGAGGTCCGCCCGTGTCACCCCTCATTTTTCCGGGGGCGTTCGCCAATCGTGTTTTTCTTTTATTTTGCCTTTTATCATTGTATAATTTCTTATCAAAAAAATAAACACACCCATATGCTTGTCATAAAAAACGTGAGGTAACGCACATGATCGAAGCAAGAAATCTATTCCATTCCTACACCCACAACGACGATTACGCCGTGAACGACGTCAGTTTTGATATCAAAAAAGGCGAGATCTTTGGTTTTCTCGGCCCCAGCGGCGCCGGCAAATCCACCACCCAGGGCGTGCTGGCAGGATTGCTGGAACTGCAGAAGGGTGAGATCATCATCGACGGCGTGCCACGGAAAGGCCACCCGGACAAGGCCTTCTTCAACCGGATCGGCGTCGGGTTTGAACGCCCGAACGTCTACAAAAAACTGACGGCCCTCGACAACCTGAAATTCCACGCCAGCCTCTACGACCGCGAGACCGAAGATCCTCTGACCGTTCTGGAATGGGTCGGTCTGGCGGACGAAGCCAAAAAGAAGGCCGGCGCCTTCTCCAAGGGCATGATGCAGCGCATCGGCTTTGCGCGCTCCATGATCAACAAGCCGGACATCTGGTTTTTGGACGAACCGACCATGGGACTGGATCCCTCGACGGCCAACAGCATCAAGGGCATTATCAAACGCAAAAAGAAAGAGGGCACCACGATCTTCCTGACCACGCACAACATGTTCGTCGCCGATGAACTCTGCGACCGCGTCGCCTTCATTGTTGACGGAAAGATCGTCGCCCTGGACAGCCCCAAGAACCTCAAGCTCAAATACGGCCAGCCGGTTGTGACCGTTGAATACACGGAAAACGGCAAGCTGGCGTCGAAGACCTTCAGCATGGCCGAAAATAACAAGGGTGAATTACAAAAATTCATCGGGGAGAATGAGATCAAAACGATCCATTCGGGCGAGCCCACGCTCGAGGAGATCTTCATTAAACTCACCGGCCGGGGACTTGAATAGGAGTCATGAATGAAAAAAATAGTCAGTCTGTTCAAAAAGGACGTTCTGCTCGGCATCAAGGATGTGTTCATTCTTCTTGAGATCGCCTTTGCCGTCCTGATCATGCTGCTCCTGCTTTTCGTGTTCCCCAAGGACATCAAGCGGGACGCCATGGTCTACATCTGTGACGAGACCGGCCTGGTCCGGAATATTGTCGACAAGATGGCGGGAGACGGGGATGCCGAGCTTGACTTCGATGTTCTCGTCGACAGCCGCGACGCCATCGTTCAGGGCATGATCAAAAACCGCAACGCCATGGGCGTGGTCATCAGCTATGGCGATGAAACGGTCTATAAGACCGAAATGCTGGTCCAGCCCTACACGACAAAGGCCATGATGGCCGCCGTGGAAACCGAAATGGAGGATCTGCTCTCCATACTTCATCCGCCTTTGGGGACATACCCCCCGGATGTCTATTCCTCCGTAAAACTGACCGCCCTTCAGGAAGGGCTTCGCGATGAGATCCCCTTCAACAAACGCATCCTGCCGGCGATCATCGTGATGATGATCGGCATCATCGGGATGTTCGCGATGGTCTCACTGATCGGGCAGGAACGCGCGGACGCGACGATCCGCGCTTTCCGGGTGACACCCACCGGCATGACCGGGTTCCTGATCAGCAAGAACCTGATGCTGCTGGCGGTCAGCGTTGTAACCTTTTCCGTGATCTACATTCCCGTGATGGGCGGTTTTTCCGGCTATCTGCCGGCCCTGCTGATCACGCTGCTGACGGTGGTGTTCGGGTCCGCGATCGGAACCTTTCTGGGGTCGTTCTTCGACAGTCCCATGGCCTCGATCGGCTGGGTCGTCCTGCTGATGATGATCCTGTCCTTGCCGGCCATTTCGCTTTTTGCGCCGGTCTTTTCTCCCGAATGGCTGAAATTTCTTCCGACCTATCATTCCTTGTTCGGACTGGATGCCGCCCTCTTCCCGGATAACAATCATCACATTATCGTGCAAAGCGCGCTGATCCTTGCCGCCGTCGATATCGTGCTGGCGGTCCTGGCCGGCCGCGTGTTCGTGAACCGCGTCAGGAAGGAGGGCTGATATGAAACAACTGCTGCAAATGTTCAAGTTTGATCTGAAATCGAATCTGTCCGGCATGATGGGCATCTACATGCTGATCGTCCCCTTGATCATGATCATCGTTCTGCGTTTTTTCCTGCCCAGCATGGACAGCACCGCGGCGACCCTCGCGGTGGTAACCGAGGGACCTTATGCCGTCGCTCCCGAAGTCGTGGCCGAACTGGAAACCTTCGCCAAGGTCAAACGCTTTGATTCGATCGAGGATATGGAACAAAAACTCCGCGGAACCGGAACGGTCGAAGGCCTTTACCGAGACCCCGATACGGAACAGTATGTCTCGGTTCTGGAACGGAACATTGAAAAGAACACGGTCTTCTCAAGCGGAGCCCGGGTTATCCGTCAGCTGTATATTCGGGAGAACTATCCCGACCGGCCGAAAACCAACGCCTTTACTTACGGCGTTCCGAAGGAATTAGCCGACAGAAGCGCAACCTCCCCCGTCGCCACCATGGGCGGAGCCGTTTTCCTGCTGTTCATGACCTTTATTTCCGCATTTATCATCGGATTGGGTGTCGTGAACGACAAAGAACTGGGAACGGACATGGCCTTGCGCATTACGCCGCTGACAAAAATGGAATACTATGTGGGAAAGAGCATTCTTCCCCTGCTTGTCTCGGCCTTTTATGCCATTATTTCCCTGCTGATCCTGGGACTGATGCACGTCAATATCCTGCAGGTCTATATCGTGGTCATCACCTCCTTTTCGATCACCCTGCTCTTCGGCTTGCTGATCGGGGCGCTGGCCGGCAACGACAACGAGGCCATCGGGATCGGAAAAATGCTCGGCATGCTCCTGATGCTGTCCGTTCTCGGCGGCACCCTGCTTCCGGAATCATGGCGCTGGATCGTTTACTGGACGCCCTTCTACTGGGTTTATAACGTCCTGGAGTCCGTGTTCACCCAAACGGCGACCTGGGGTGATTTCGCCTGGAAGAATGCGCTCATTATGGCGATCTGCGGTCTGTATTTTATCCTGCTGCGCAAAAAGATCGTAAAGGGCTTGTCATAAGAAGATAAGGTTGAGATTGAGGTTGAGGTTGAGAAGGGATCCGACATTTATACCGAATTCCTATAACTCGCGACGAACTTGACCCAGAGCTTAATACCTGGAACTTTGAATAAATTTAGGAGGAACAGAATATGTTTTACTTAGCGATCTTTCTGGTACTGTACGGTGTGTTTTGTCTGATCTTCAGTTTAACAAAAAAACCCGCTAAAATGTGGAATATGGGAAAGATCCAGGCTTTCGTCAAGATCATGGGCGAGATCGGCACGCAGATCTTTTTATTTATTTTTGGCGGCGCCTCCCTGGGGATCGGCATCTGGCTGCTGATCAAATACTGGCCGGCCGCCTGAGAAAGCAAAGCGCGGCGGGGGAGAACTTTTAACCGGACCTTCCTCTCATCCTGTCTTTCTCCTGATGTGGATGCTTTTTTTGGCGATCGAAATCGAAGGACCGGCACGCATCGGCTGACAAATCCTGCCGTCACCGCGACCCATCCCGCTTCCGTTAAATATAATTTTATATTATTCTTAACTTGCAGTATCTATTTTCTTGTTGTGCATGTTGATTCGGCCTATATTTCAGATAAAGAAAAATATACAATTCGTGCAGGGTTTGGAGAGTAAGCTCCCGTTAAAAGAAATTAGCATGAAAAACAGTCCGGGACCTAACGGAAAGTAACCCTTTTAAAGGCAAGGCATGAAAACCACCAAAAGCAGGACCGCAACGGTAAGCGTCCGGAATGGCAATCGGCAAGAAAAGGTGCGGATCACGTCGAAGTTAAAACCTCAGGTTCCTTCGGAGATCATTCAAAAATGGCAATCCCTGCTGGATGTAAGCGCAAAAGTGATCAATGTCCCGGTTGCCCTGATCATGCAGTTGCACGAAAAACACATTGAGGTCTTTCTAAAAAGCAACACACCCGGCAATCCCTACAAATCCGGCGAAAAAGCGGAACTGGTTTACGGACTTTACTGCGAGACCGTGATCGGAACGCAGGAAATGCTGCTGCTCCCCGATGCACGAAAAGATCCCCTCTGGAACAAGAACAATCCCGACATTGATCTGAATATGATCTCCTATCTCGGATTCCCCCTGAACTGGCCGGACGGCGAGGTGTTCGGGACCGTCTGTCTGCTTGACAGCAAAAAAAACACCTACGGAAAAGATACGGTTGAACTGTTCGGGAAGATCCGGGACATCATCGAATCAGACCTGGAAAAAATGCTGGACGATCAGATAAAAGAACTTAAATCCAGGGACCTGGCGGAACGCGTCAAGGAACTGACCTGTCTGTTTGCCTTATCCCACCTCAAGGAGAGGCAGGAATTATCTCAGAATGAATTTTTTCAAGCGGCGGTGGAAATCATCCCCCCTGCCTTTCAGTTTTCCGGAGATTGTTGTGCGCGAATTCGCTGCTGCGGGAACACCTACACAAGCAAGGGATTCCGGGAATCGCCCTGGAAACAGGAGGCGCTGATACCCGCAGGAACAGACACGGCGGGCAGTATCGAAGTTTTTTATTTAAAAGACCTGCTTTCAGAAGACGGGGGACCTTTTTTAAAGGAAGAAAAAGATCTGCTGGAAAGCCTCGCCATCAACATCGGACTTTATCTTGAACGTACCTCAGCCGAAGACGCACTGAAACGAAGCCGGGAAAATCTGCGCACGATTCTGAATTCCATTGGGGACGCGGTCATTGCGACCGATACGGCAGGACGCATCACGGGCATGAATCCGGTCGCCGAAAGCCTGACCGGATGGAAAGCAAAAGATGCGCTGGGGTCGTTGTTTGAAGACGTTTTCCGTGTTGTCCATACCGGAACGGGAAAACCCGCCGCCAATCCCGTTGAGAAAGTGTTGAAAACCGGCAGGGTCGAAGGGCTGGCCCGTCACACCAAACTGATCTCAAAGAACGGGGAAGAATATCAGATCGACGATTCGGGCGCGCCCATCCGGGACGAACAGGGAAACATCTCCGGGGTGGTCATGGTCTTCCGTGACATTACCTCAAGTTATCAGGCTCAAAAACAGCTCTTTGAAAGTGAGGCCCGGTTCCGGGAGCTGTTCGAGAACATGAGCACTTGCGTGGCGGTTTACCGGCCTTTGGGCAACGGGGATGATTTCGAGATCGTCGGCTTCAACAAAGCCGCCGAAAAGATTGAGAAGATCGATCGCGAAAAGGTTCTGGGGAAAAAGGTCACCGAGGTGTTCCCCGGGGTAATTGACATGGGGCTTTTTAATGTCCTCAGGCACGTTTGGGAAACCGGCGATCCCCAAAATTTTCCCATAACCCTATACCGGGATGAACGCGTTTCGGGCTGGCGCGTAAATTATATCTATAAACTTCCGTCCGGAGACATCGTTGCGCTTTATGATGATCTGACCGAAAAGAAGATCGCCGATGAAGTTCTGAAAACAAATTATTCCCTGCTCCGCATTGCGGGCGAATGCGCCCATTTCGGAGGCTGGAGCGTTGACCTCGCAAACAATCTCTGCACCTGGTCCGATGCGGTGGCTGACATTCACGAGGTACCGAGAGGCTACGCGCCGCCCGTGGAGGACGGTATCGCTTTCTATGCCCCGGAATGGCGGGAAAAGATCATCCGGGTGTTCCGCGATTGCGCAGAAAAGGGCATCTCCTACGACGAGGAAATGGAGATCCTGACAAAGAAAGGAAAACGGAAATGGGTCCGCACCGTCGGGCATCCGGTCCGGGATGAAAACGGCAGGATCATCAAAGTACAAGGTGCTTTTCAAGATATCAGCCAACAAAAACAGGCTGAAGAAACTTATCGCAACCTCTTCCAGAACGCCCAGGTGGGTCTGTTCAGGACCCGGGTCGAGGACGGCAAGATCCTGGAAAGCAATGAAAAGCTCGCGCAGATGTTCGGATACGAGAACAGAGAAGATTTCATCGGCAACTACCTGACGTCTGAAAATTATGCGGATCCCGGAACACGTGAAAAGATGCTGAAAAAGATCCGGGAAACGGGAAAGGTGCAAAACTTCGAAGCACGCTTTAAACGAAAGGACGGATCGCTCTTCTGGGCGCAATACACGGCCAGGATAATGAAGGACGAGGGCTGGATCGAGGGTGTGGCCGAAGACATCACCGTAAGAAAAAACACCGAGGAACGGCTCGCCCATTCGCACGAACTTCTCCGCTATATCATTGAACATGCCAATTCGGCGGTCGCCGTTCACGACCGGGACATGCGCTATATCTATGTCAGTCAGCAATATCTCGATCAATACAAGATCAAGGAAAAAAACATTATCGGGAAGCATCACTATGATGTCTTCCCCGATCTGCCGCAGAGATGGCGGGACATTCATCAGAAAGTGCTGAAAGGTGAGATATTCTCCGCCGACCGGGACCCCTACTGCCGGGATGACGGCTCGGTCGAGTGGACCCGCTGGGAATGCCGACCCTGGTATGAGAACGACGGCTCCATCGGCGGCCTGATCGTATATACTGCGGTCATTACCGACGATGTGCTTCGGGAACAGGCCCTGAAAGAAAGCGAGGAAAAATACCGTCTGATCGTGGAAAATGCGAACGACGGGATCGAGATCACTCAACAGGATAAGATCATCTTTGCCAACAAACGTTTTTCGGACATGCTGGGCTACACGGCCGATGAGGTCAAAGACATTCCCTTCAGCCGGATTTTTACCGAAAAAGCAATCTTCGAACTCAAAGAACGCGAAACGAAACGCCGAAAGGGCGAAACGAAAACACACCACTATGAAACGACCTTCCGGAAAAAAGACGGGAGTGTGATCAATGTGAGCGTAAACTATGATATCATCGATTTTAAGGGCAAACCCGCCACCTTCGCCATCGTCCGGGATATCACCGAACAGAAGCAGGCCGACGAACTGTTGAAAGCCAGTGAAGAAAAATATCGCCATTTATTTGAATCGATGGATCAGGGCGTGGTCTACCAGAATGCAAAAGGGGAGATCATTTCCGTCAATCCCGCCGCCGAGCATATTCTGGGCCTGAGCCTGGACCAGATGAGAAGCAAAACATCCCATGATCCGAGCTGGAAAGCCGTGGATAAGGACAAGAACACGCTTCCCGGGAAAGATCATCCCGCCATTGTCGCGTTGCGCACGGGAGAAAAAGTAGTGAACTTCCTCCAGGGAATCTATAATCCTAAAAACAAGGACTATATCTGGATCATGGTGAACTCAACACCTCTTTTCGACAAGGGCATGAATAAACCTTACGGCGTTTATTCCACATTCCTGGATATCACGGATCTGATCCAAACGGAAAAAGAACTGGAAACCAGCGAGAACAAACTGAAATCCCTGTTCGAGAACATGACCGAGGGATTCGCCCTGCATAAGATCATCACGAACAGCGCCGGCGAACCCGTCGATTACGTTTTTCTTGAGGTCAACCCGGCATTTGAACGACTGACCGGCCTCTTAAAAGAAAACATTATCGGCAAGGCGGTCACAAAGGTCCTGCCCGGCATTGAAAAGGATCCCGCAGACTGGATCGGCAAATACGGCGGGGTGGCGCTCAACAATACAACCCTTGTCTTTGAAGACTATTCTGAGTCGCTTGGGAAATGGTACATCATATCGGCCTTCTCTCCGCAAAAGGATCTTTTTGCCACCACGATCATCGATGTAACGGAAAAAAAATTATCCGAGATCAAAATGCGCGAGATGGCCGATTTTCTCAGCCTTGCCTACAATGCCGCCCATCTGGGCATTTGGAAGCATGATATCCTGAGCGGCATAATTACCTTTGATGAAAAAGCCCGGGAATACTATGGGACAGAATCGACGACTATCTCAATCGACGCTTTGATGAAATGTATCCACCCCCGTGACCTGCAGCGCCTGAACGAGGAAATGGCAAAGGTGATCAATCCTGAGCATAACGGCAATTTTACGACCGAATACCGGGTTATTCATGCCGACAAAAGCGTCCATTGGCTTGAGGTGAACACACGGATAAATTTTGAAGGAACCGGACCGTCAAAGAAACCTGTTCTGGGTTTTGGGACCGTGCTTGACATCAGTGAACGCAAACGGTCCGAAATTGAACTCCTGAATCTGAAGAACGAGCTGGAGCTGCAGGTTGAAGAACAAACCCGGGAACTGAAAGAAAAGTTGAACGAACTGGAACGCTTCCGCGAAGCGACCATCAACCGGGAATTCCGCATGAAGGAATTGCGGGATGAGATCGATCTGCTGAAAGCACAATTAAGCAAAGGCTGAAGCCATGTCCTTCATTGATCTTCTTCGTAGAGGTTTTCGAAAGATCCGGATCCCGGCATTTGCCCTGATGATGCTGATCCCCTTTTCCGTTCAGGCCGGAACAAGCATTTCCGTGGGCATCTATCAGAACCAACCGAAAATATTTCTGAACGAGCAGGGAATGCCATCCGGGATCTTTGTCGACCTGCTGAACGAGATCGCAAAACAGGAAAATTGGACTCTCCGCTATGTTCCCGGGACCTGGGATCAATGTCTTGATCATCTGAAGACGGGGACGATCGATCTGCTTCCGGACATGGCCCTTTC
>JAFGVT010000077.1 GCA_016937825.1 Fidelibacterota bacterium
CCGGCACCTTCGTTTTTGCAGCCGAAACGCAAAACTTTGCAAAAAATCAATAATTAACGTATAATAGCACATGTCACATTCACTACCTCATCTTGCCGTCATCATTCCGGCTGCGGGAAGCGGGTCCCGGATGGCGCACAGCGTGCCGAAACCCCTGATACGGCTTCATGGAATGAGCATTCTGGAACGCACGATCCGGAAGTTCTTTTTCCCGGGGATCGCCGAGATGCTCATCCCCGTTTCCGACGCCGTCCGCGTCGAGGCCGAAACGCTCTGCCGGCATCTGGATGCGCCCTTCCCGGTCCGCCTGATCGAAGGCGGCGCGCAGCGTCAGGATTCCGTGTGGAACGCCCTGCAGGCCCTGGACGCGCAAAGCGGGATCATCGTGATCCACGATGCCGCCCGGCCGTTCTTTGATCCTGCCCTGATCGCCCAGGCGCTGCCCCTGCTGGAGCGGCATGCGGGCGTGATCGCCGCCCTGCCCGCGGTGCATACCATGAAGGAAGTCGAGAAAGGGATCGTGCGGCGGACCCCCGAACGTTCGACCCTCTGGCAGGTCAACACCCCCCAGCTGTTCCGCCGCGAGCCCCTGCTGCGCGCGTACCGGGAAGCGATCGCCGCGGGGTTTTACGGGACCGACGACGCCATGCTTCTGGAGCGTATCGGCGAATCGGTGGCCGTGATACAGGATTCACCCTTCAATATCAAGATCACCACGTCCGCGGACCTGCTGACCGCGGAGCGGATATTAAACCCATAGGACGAGGATAATTATGTACCGTATCGGACAAGGATATGACGTACACAAACTGGTGGAAAAACGCAAGCTGATCCTCGGCGGTGTGGAGATCCCGCACAAAAAAGGACTTGCCGGGCACAGTGACGCCGATGTGCTGACACACGCCGTCATGGACGCCCTGCTGGGCGCCGCCGGGATGGGCGATATCGGCCGTCATTTTCCGGACAGCGATCCCGCCTTTAAAGGCGCGGACAGCATCGACCTGCTTCAGCATGTCCGGGCACTGATCGCGCGGGAGGGCTACGACGTCATTAATATCGATGCCACGCTGATCCTTCAGGAACCAAAGGTCGCCCCGTATATCGACGCCATGCGGGAACGGATCGCCTCGGCGGTCCGGACGGCGATATCCCGCGTTTCCATCAAGGCGACCACCGAGGAGGGTCTTGGCTTTACCGGCCGCAAGGAAGGCGTTGCGGCCATGGCCGTCGCGATGTTATCCCGGACGGTGTAATGGAATTCTTTCACTCGCTTCTCGATCTCTTCTCCCATCTTCAGCCGGTGCATTACCTTCTGCTTGTCTTTGCCGCCTATATCGTTGAAAATATTTTTCCGCCCCTGCCGGGGGACACCATGCTGGTCTTCACGGCCTATGTCTTCGGGCTCAACCACGACCGCGGGGATTTTGTCTGGCTGTACGGGGCAAGCGTTGCCGGAGCGATCGTCGGATTTATGCTGATGGTCTCGCTCGGGCGCTATCTGGGAAGGCAGTTCTTTCTGGAAAAGAATTACAAATACGCTTCCGGGGATTTTCTCTGCAGGGTCGAACGGTATTTCGACCGCTACGGCAAGGGCGTGATCCTCTGGAACCGGCTTTTCTTCGGGCTGCGGCCCGTTATCGGACTGGTCAGCGGCATGTCCAACCTGCGCTGGTACAGGATCCTCGGACTGGTCAGTATTTCCGCGGTCCTTTTCAATGCCGCCTTCATCCTGCTGGGGTACGTGCTGGGAGAGAACTGGGCGCTGATCGAATCGATACTGGAAAAATACACCGTGATCACGGTCTCCGCCGCCCTTCTGCTGATCGTCCTCCTTATCCGGAAATGGGTCCGGCGGAAAAAGAAAACGCCGCCCTCCTGATTTCATTCAAATATCCCATGGATAATTCCCGCCCGGAACGTAAATTAGACTGATAGAAACATCGCCCAAGGAGTTAAGATGACCGTTGTCACACGTTTTGCCCCCAGTCCGACCGGATTTGTTCACGTCGGCAGCCACCGGACGGCCCTCTATAACTATATTTTCGCCCGCCAGCAGGGCGGCAGGTTCATCCTGCGCATCGAAGATACCGATCAGAACCGCTATGTTGAGGGCGCGGTGGAAAATCTCTTGTCCTCCCTGTCGCGTCTGGGCGTAAGCTATGACGCCGGTCCCGGAAAAGAGGACGCTTTCGGACCCTATTTTCAAAGCGAACGGCTTTCCCTCTACCGGAGGGAGGTCGAAAAATTGCTGGCGTCCGGCCATGCCTACCGCTGCTTCTGCAGTGCGGAAAGACTGGAAGCCGTCCGGAACGAACAGCTGGAACAACAGGTCCCGACCGGCTATGACGGCGCCTGCCGCGGCCTGACGCGGGAAGAATCCGATCGGCGCGCCCGGGACGAAGCCTTCGTCATCCGCCTGAAGGTGCCCCGGGAAGGGATGTGCGCCTTTCACGATATCGTCCGGGGCGACGTAGAGATCGCCTGGTCCCAGATCGACGATCAGGTGCTGATGAAGTCCGACGGATTCCCGACCTACCATCTGGCGAACGTCGTGGACGACCATTACATGGAGGTGACGCATATTATCCGCGGGGAAGAGTGGCTTCCCTCCGTTCCGAAACATCTTTACCTTTACGAGAGCTTCGGCTGGAAAGCGCCGCACATGGCGCATCTGCCCCTGCTGCTGAACCCGGACCGCTCAAAATTATCAAAGCGCCAGGGCGATGTCGCGGTGGAGGATTATCTGAAAAAAGGCTATTTGCCCGACGCCCTGAACAATTTCCTTGCCCTGATGGGCTGGAATCCCGGCGGAAAGAACGAGATCTATACCCTGGATGAACTCATCGCCGCATTCGACATCAACAAGATCACCAAATCCGGCGCCGTCTTCGATGTGCAGAAACTGAACTGGATGAACGGCCAGTACATCAAGACCCTGGATACGGCGGAGTACCTCCGGGAAGCCCGGAACTGGCTGGGAACGGCGTCCGTGAACGAAGCCCGGCTGGATACCGCCCTGCTGGCGGTCAAGACCTCGCTGCTGACCCTGAACGAGATCCCGGAAAAACTGGCGGTCTTTATCGGTGACCCGGCGGAGCCGGAACCTGAAGCCGCGGAAATGCTGGCGCTTGATTCCAGCCAAACAGCCCTTGAAGCCTATGCCGAACTGCTTGCGGACCTGCCCGGCTTGACGGCCGAAGGTTTCAAAGACGTTATGAGCGCCGTACAGACCCGGACCGGAATTAAAGGGAAAATGCTCTGGATGCCCGTTCGCATCGCCTTGACCGGCATGATGCACGGTCCCGAACTGGGTTATATCGCCGAATACCTGGGAAAGGAAGAAAATATCCGGAGGGTTCTTGACAGGATAGAGGGAAGACAGGATAACAGGATAAATTAGATTGTTTTTTGACAGGATGACGGGATTGATCTAATTGTATTTTGACAGGATAACAGGATTGATCTAATTGTATTTTGACAGGATAACGGGATTGTTAAATATAGGATAAACTCCTCAACAC
>JAFGVT010000078.1 GCA_016937825.1 Fidelibacterota bacterium
TCCCGGGAATGTCGTACCGGTCAATCTTGCCAATATGCTGAATATCGAAGCAAGCGAGATCATGGAGATCCTGATCAAAAAACCGGGAGATACGATCAAAGAGGGCGACATCATCGCCGAGACTCCCGGACTGTTCGGGTTCTTTAAGACCAAGGCGCACGCACCCGCAAGCGGGACGCTGGAGGCGGTATCCGGCATCACCGGACAGGCCATCATTCGAGAAGCGCCCATTCCCGTCTCGGTTCAGGCCTATATTGACGGAAAGGTCACCGCGATCATCGAGGATGAAGGCGTTGAGGTCAGCACCATGGCGGCGTTCATTCAGGGGATCTTCGGAATCGGCGGCGAGCGGCGCGGCGAAATAAAAGTGATCACACCGGATACGACGACGACGATCACCGACGATATGATCCATGACGACTGCAAGGGCAAGGTCCTGGTGGGCGGCTCCTTTCTGACCCACAAGGCCTTCATGAAAGCACAGCGCGTCGGCGCCATGGGCGTGGTTGTCGGCGGATTCAACTACAGCGACATCAAAAAGATCGTCGGATATGACATCGGCGTTGCCATTACGGGACAGGAAGAGATCAACACGACGCTGATCATTACCGAAGGATTCGGCGAAGTCCACATGGCACAACAAACTTTTGATCTGTTAAAGGCGCATGAAGGCCGGACGGCTTCCATTAACGGCGCCACACAGATACGGGCGGGCGTGATCCGGCCCGAGATCATCATTCCGATCGAAGGGAATGAAGACCTGAAAGAAAAGCATGCCGAATTGTTCGGCATGGAACCCGGCACCGAAGTTCGGGTGATCCGCGCACCTTATTTCGGCATGTTGGGAGAAGTAACGGCACTACCCCATGAACTTCAGCGCCTGGAATCGGGTTCCCTGGCCCGTGTGGCAAAGGTCAAGCTCTATGAAACGCAAAAAGAGGTACTCCTTCCGCGCGCCAATCTGGAGATGATCGAAAAAACATAGGGGTTCCTTATGAAAAACACAAATCGCCTGCTGCTAATTCTGCTCGTTATCATAACGGTGACAGGATGCAAACCGATAGACGACCATATCGCAAAGGGGCAGTTTGCCATGGCACAAAAAAAGATCAAGCGCATGATCGCATCGGACCGGCTGAGCCCGAGGGAAAAGATTGAAATGGAAAACAAAGCGGACCTGATGCATCGTATCGAGATCGATTTCAACAAATCGCTCGAAGACATCCTCCCGTTCATTCATCAATATTATCCTGACGTCACCCCGGCGCAGCTGAAAAAATGGGAAAGCGAAAAAGCGCTGGAAAAGATGACCCTCAACGGAAAAGACCGCTATTTCGCCCGGGCGGCCCAAAATTTGTTCCGCATCGACAGCGAAGCAAAAAAACGCAAAATTCAAACGGATGGCGAAACAAAAGACAAGCTTGATGTGTTCATTGAAAAAAATCTTCCGGAAGTCCTCGCTGACCTGAAGAGCACCTCCGGAACAACAGGAAAACCCATCCGCATGAAATTCACCTATACCCTTACCGTCGATGCAGATGCCGTTCCCGGCGGAGAAATGGTCCGCTGCTGGCTGCCGTTTCCACGGGAGGGAGGGGCGCGCCAGAGCGATGTGAAGCTCCTTTCGGCCAGTTGCGATGACTATGTGATCGCCCCGAACCATTATTTGCAGCGGACGCTTTATATGCAGAAACCCGCCGTTGCCGGCGAACCGACGGTCTTTGAGATCGCCTTCTCCACTACCGCCCGCCCGCAATGGTTCGACCTGGAAAATCTTGATATCAAACCGTATCAAAAAGAGTCCGGGCTTTACCGGAAATACACCGAAGAACGATACCCGCATTTGACCTTTACGCCTTCGGTAAAAGCGCTTTCACGGACGATCGTCGGCGACGAGACCGATCCTTACCGGATCAGCCGGAAGCTGTTCCATTACATCAGCGAGCATTATCCCTGGGCCAGCGCCCGGGAGTACTCGACGATCGAACACATCCCGGACTATGTCATCGAGAACAGGCACGGAGACTGCGGACAGGTCACCCTGTTGTTTATGGTCCTTGCCCGCCATAACGGCATACCCGCCCGCTGGCAAAGCGGATGGATGCTGCATCCCGGAAGCGTGAACCTGCACGACTGGTGCGAGGTTTATTTTGAGGGTGTCGGCTGGGTCCCCGTCGACCAGTCCTTCGGACGGAGAGAACTGCAGGATCCCGATCAGGCCGACTTTTATCTCGGCGGACTGGACGCCTACCGCCTGATCGTCAATGACGAGTACGGCATGCCGCTCTTTCCGGACAAACAGTATCTGCGGAGCGAAACCGTTGATTTCCAACGCGGAGAAGTGGAGTGGCGCGGCGGCAATCTGTATTTCGACACCTGGGATTATCACATGGAAGTAGAGTATTTAAATCAATAGAAAGGAATATTAAATGAAAAGGATCTTACTGATTATGGCAGCTGCAGCAATGATGTTTACGGCCTGTTCGGACAAACCCGCCCTTACGCCGGCACAGATCGATTTCTTTACGGCAATGGGAGAAAGAATCCCCTACATGAAACCCGATACGACCGTTGTGCTTGCCGCAACCTCAAAATTCGAGATCAAGAACACAGATATTATGGATAATGTGTATCAGGGAATGCGCGGGGACATCAGCATTATCAACAATGTCGACCCCTCCCGTATCGAGGCCTTTATCATGCAGATCGTTACGCTGAAAGCCCAGCAGGACATCCTGCTCGCCGAAGCGAAAAAAGAAGGATTGTCCGTATCGAAAGACACCGTAGAGGCCTTTATTGAAAAGAATCTTTATGCTCCCAACGGCGGCAAAGAGGCCTTTCTGGAACAGCTCAAGCTTCAGCAGGTCGACATTGAGTTCGTGCGCGATGACACCCGCAAAAACATGCTGATCATGAAGTATATTGAAGAGATCGCGCTTGCCGGTGTGAATGCGGACGTATCCGATTCGGAGATCAGGACCTATTTCGAAGAGAACAAGGAACAGTATTCCCAGGAAACCGCCACGGTTCGGCACATTCTCTTTCTAACCCAGGGCAAGAGCGATCTGGAAAAAGCCACCACCAAAGAGTTGGCGGAAAACGTGCTGCAACGCGCACGCAGCGGTGAAGATTTCATTCTCCTCGTGTCCGATTACAGCGAAGATCCCGGTTCGAA
>JAFGVT010000013.1 GCA_016937825.1 Fidelibacterota bacterium
AAGATCGCGCCCGAACATCTGGCAGACGATGTGACCCGGATCATGAACAAACCGCCGGGAAAGGTCTATTTCGATTTTCTGGAAAAATTCCGGCTCTTCTCGCGCAAGGCAAAGAAAGAGCAGTATATCGTCCCGTATTTCATTTCCGGTCACCCCGGATGCACCGACGAGATGATGGCCGACTTGCAGGAACAGCTGAAAGCTTCCGGCCACAAGCTCCAGCAGGCCGCAGATTTTTATCCCACCCCCATGACCCTGGCGACCGCAATGTACCACACCGGGCATCACCCGCTCACCGGAGAGAAACTTTTCGTTCCAAAAACCGAAAAGGAAAAACACCGGCAATTCCGGATGATGATGTGGCACAAGGGCGAAGACCACAGGTCGTAGAACACCGATCAATTCATTCAGGTTAAATTCAGGGTCCCTGCAAGGGTCATTCCCAGCTGCGCCGCGTGATGAAATTCCGGTAGGACTCGCGGTCGGGCCGGGGCAGCGTCAAATTCGGGAATTTACTTGTGAGATGCTCCGCGAACAGGTAGTCGAGATGTTCGTTCCCTTCGGGCGCAAAGCCCATGACCCGCTTCCAGACGTCCGCATCCTCCATGCAGAAATAAACAAAGAGGTCCTTGCCGCCGTAGGCCCGCAGCAGGGAATAGAGATGCCGGTACATGTCAATCCGCAGGGGCTTGAAGTAACGGCTTTTATTGTCGCGGCCGCGAATCATTTCCCCGTCCAGGAGATCGGTGCGGGGAAATTTGGCGCGGACCTTGTCCGCCATCTCCGGCGGGAAGCGCAGGCTTCCGATCGAGATCCAGGCGATGCGTTCCGGCGCGGCGTGATCAAAGAGCGTTCTGACGAGTGCTTCGTATCCTTTTTCCCATCCGTCATACAGCAACATGGGGTCAAAATGAAAGCCCGTCATGTATCCCGCGTCCTGCACTTTTCGCAGCGCGGCCATTCGTGTTTCCAGTGAGGCGGCACGGAATTCGTGACGTTCGATCCGGTCAACGGGATTCAGAGACCATGAGATGACGGTCTTGCCCCGGTGTTCGGCGCCGAGCAGGTGGTCGACATTTCCGGATTTGGTCTTCAGCTCCAGGATCATGTTCGGCTGCTCTGCGGCAAAACGGATCAGCTCGCATCCGACCTGCGCCACGTCATCCAGTGCAAGACTGTCGGCCAGTTCACCGGTTCCCACGCGGAAGAGGCGCTGCGGTTCTTCGGCGATGCGCGAACGGATCATCTCCTTCAGATCGTCCACATTGGCGTAAACGGTCAGGAGCGGGTTGTTGAGATAATACTGCAGGATACAGTAGCTGCAGTCGAAGGGGCAGTTCGTCGCCTGGTGAAGGGTCCAGTACTGACAGCAGATATAGGGTTTTTCGGTGCCCGGGCAGACCTTGAAATGCTGGCCGCGGGCGGGCGTGATAAAGATATGGTGCTTTCCGCCGTGCGCTTCTTTTTCAAAAAGTTCGCGCCGGGCGGCCTCATCGTCGGGCACGATCACAAGCTCCGCATCGGGATAAGCCGAACGGAAGCGCCCCGCGATGACGCCGGTCTCACAGCCCGATGTAATGTAAAGGATCATGGATCATCCGAGCCAGACATTGGCCTGTCCGACAACCTTGCGCAGCTGCGTCACCATTTCCCGGGCGGCATTGATCCCCCCGCCGGAGCGGATGATCTTCTCCGTATCGTTCGTCAGGGGATAGCTGATATGGATATAGAGGGTTTTATTCCCCGGATAGCGCTGGGCGATGGTCTTGATCCTGCCGAGATTCGCCTCGAACGCTTCGTCGTTCCGTATGCGGAGATGAAGGGTTCGGATCTTAGCCTCGCGAAGGTCCGACAGGGGCATGACGAAATTCAGGAAAAGCGTGGGAAGCTGGTCGCGCTCCTTGTCGATCTTCAGGTTGCCCTCAAGATAGATCCTGGCGTCTTCATGCAGAAGGTCCTTGTACTGGGCAAAAGATTTAAAGGCCAGCACGTCGAATTCATGGGTCAGCGATTCAAAATGGAATTTGGCGTACTGGTTGTTCTTTTGATCGTAGCGGATCGTAAAATTGGTGATCATGCCGCCGGCACGAATTATATCCGGCGTATTAAGTTCTTCATCGTCCAGAAAGTATTCGTTCGACACCGCTTCCAGCTCATCGCGGAAAGGCTCCAGAGGATGCCCGGTCAGGTAGAAACCGATGAACTCTTTTTCCTTTTCGAGTTTCATCTGGCTGTTCCATTCCTGAAGCGGCTCCAGTTCGGGTTCGTTCATGACCACCTGGCCGCCGGCCTCACCGAAGAGACTGACCTGCGCCGCCTGTTTTTCATCCTGGTAACGTTGTCCGTATTTGAGCGCCTGATCGATCGCATAGTATTTCTGACAGCGGTTTCCGTTCAGGGAGTCGAGGGCGCCGGCGTAGATCAGCGCTTCCAGCGTCTTGCGGTTGACCATGCGCAGGTCCACCCGGCTGGTCAGTTCAAAGATGGAAGCGAAAGGACCGCCCTCTTTCCGGGCGCGGACGATCTCTTCGGCGGCTTTCTCGCCGATGCTCTTGAGGGCGGAAAGGCCATAAGTGATCTTGCCGTCCAGCACCGAAAAATACTCCGTGCTGGTGTTGACGTCCGGCGGAAGAACGGAAATGTCCAGCTTGCCGGCTTCGGAAACCAGTTCGACCACCCGCTTGATCTCGCCGCGTTCGCTGGTCAGGTTGGCGGCCATGAATTCGGCGGGATAGTAGGCCTTGAGATATCCGGTCTGATAGGCGATATAGGCATAGGCGACGGAGTGGCTTTTATTGAACCCGTAGGATGCGAATTTGATCAGCAGGTCGTAGATCTCATTGGCAACCCGGGGGCTTACCTTGTTCTGTCCTGCGCCGGCGATGAACTCGTCGCGCATCTTTTCCATGACATCCAGTTTCTTCTTTCCCATCGCCCGGCGCAGGGTGTCGGCCTTCGCAAGGGAAAGCCCGGCGATGGTGGAGGCGATCTTCATGACCTGTTCCTGATAAACGATCACCCCGTAGGTGGTTTTAAGAATGGGTTCCATTTTGGGATCGAGATAGTCCACTTTTCCGCCGTGCTTTCGGCTGATAAAAATGGGGATATTGTTCATGGGGCCCGGGCGGTAAAGCGCATTCATGGCGACCAGATCTTCGATGCAGGTCGGACCGAGTTTTTTCAGGTATTCGCGCATACCGGAGGATTCGAACTGGAAAAGTCCGAAGGTGCGTCCTTCGCTGAAGAGGCTGTAAACCTTCGGGTCGTCGAAGGGGATATTGTCGATGTCGATCTCGATCCCGCGCTGCTTCAAAAGGGCCAGGGTGTGCTTGATCACGGTCAGGGTACGCAGGCCGAGGAAATCGACCTTGAGCATGCCGACCTGTTCCAGACAGCCCATGTCGTACTGGGTGGTCACATCGTCCTTGGCGGATCTGTACAGGGGAATGTAGTTCAGCAGATCGTCCGGAGCGATCACGACCCCGGCGGCATGGATGCCGACCTGGCGGTTCATGCCCTCGAGCACCGTGGAGATCTCCCAGAGCTTTTCGTGGGCGGGGCTTTCGCCGATCAGATCGTCCAGGTCCTTGTTGATGCTCCGGGCCTTGGTCAGTTCGGTGATGCCCTTGTCCGTGTCTTCTTTTTCGATCTTGATGTTCTCGGGGATGGCCTTGGCAAAGCGGTCGCCGGTGGCGTAATCCATTCCCATCACGCGGGCGACGTCGCGGACCACCGCCTTGGCCTTCATGCGGCCGAAAGTAATGATCTGGGTCACGCTGTCGCTGCCGTAGCGTTCCTTGATGTAGTCGATCACCTCGCCGCGGCGTTCGTAACAGAAGTCGATGTCGATATCCGGCATGGTGATCCGGTCCGGATTCAGGAAGCGCTCAAAGAGCAGATCATAGCTGAGGGGATTGATGTTGGTGATCCCGAGCGCGTAGGCGACGAGGCTGCCCGCGGCGGAACCGCGGCCGGGGCCGACGGGAATGTCGTGCAGTTTGGCCCACTGCACAAAATCCTGCGTGATAAGAAAATACCCCGAAAAGCCCATTTTTTTGATCACCGAAAGCTCATATTCCGTGCGTTCGCGATGCTCGTCGCTGATATTTCCGTCAAAACGCCGTTTCAGGCCTTCCTGTACAAGCATATCCAGATAGATATCGGGATCCTTTGTCCCGCTTTCTTCCGGGATCGGGAAAGAGGGCAGGTGGTATTCCCCGGTCCTGATCTCGAAATTGCACTGTTCCGCGATCTTCACGGTATTCTCCAGCGCTTCGGGAACGTCGCTGAAAAGGGCGGCCATTTCATCGGACGACTTGTAATAGAATTCATCGTTGGCATATTTCATGCGGTTCGTATCGGCGATATTGGATGCGGTGCCGATGCAGAGCAGGGCGTCGTGGGCTTCCGAATGTTCGCGCTTCGCATAGTGCGCATCGTTGGCGCAGACCAGGGGGATGCCGGTCTCCCGGGACAGTTTAATAAAGGCGCTGTTGACGACATCCTCCTCCGGAAGGCCGTGGCGCTGAAGTTCAAGATAAAAACGGCCGGGGTAGATCTCGGCGTATTCCAGGGCGATCTCCTTTGCGCGGTCGTAGCCGTGCACCCGTGCGGCAAAGGCGGCCTCGCCGTTGATGCACGCAGAGGTGGCGATGAGTCCGGCACTGTATTTCCGGAGAAGTTCCTTGTCCACCCGGGGACGGTAATAGAACCCTTCAAGGTAACCCAGGGAGGTCAGCCGGATCAGATTGTGGTATCCCTCCTCGTTCGCGGCCAGAAGGACCAGATGGTAATTTTTGCTTTTTTCGTCCTTGGTGCTGCTGCGGTCGAAACGGGACCCCGCGGCCACATACATTTCACAGCCGATGATCGCCTTGATGCCGGCTTTTTTTGCCTGGGTGAACAGTTCGACCGCGCCGAACATATTGCCGTGGTCCGTCAGGGCGACCGCGGGCATGTTCATGTCTTTCGCCCGGGAAACGATGGTCGTTATCTTTTGCGCACCGTCGAGCGTGCTGTAGTCACTGTGCGTATGTAAGTGGACAAAGGGTATCATGTTTTCCAGTAAGGTTTGTTTTTTTTGTCAACCGGCTTGGTAAATGTACACATTGTGTCCCGAAAGAAAAATCACTTTCTGAAAATTCCGGTATTTTGCACTTCCGGAATCCATTTTGTTGGAATATTTCTTGAAATGGATTATGTTTACGCAATCTGCTATATGTATAACCTTTAATGATCCTGAGGGCCGGGCGTCCGGCGAGGGAGGGAGTTCCGATGAAACGATTTGCGAGTGTGGACTTCATGCGCGGTCTGGCCATTTTGCTGATGCTGGTCCTGCATATGATCATGCATACCCTGAATGTGGACGCGATGACCGCCGATCTTTCTAAGGTGCGTCTGATCGAATTCGTGATGATGGTTATTCTGCCGTTCGGCGGCGGGATGGCGGGGTTCTTTCTGATGGTTTCCGCAATGGGGAACACCGTCAGCATGGAAAACGAGTTCAATCTCAATACGCCGGCACGATCCGTGGCCGGCCGCCAGGTCGCCGGGGGACTGATCCTGCTTTTCTTTGCCATGCTGGTGGAAGGCGTGATCGGGTATCACGGCGATATCGGAGTGTTCGTCCATAAATCGCTGATGGCTGCGTCGGATCCGTCACTGGCACCGGTGACGTGGTCCTGGGACCATTCGCTGTGGCGTTTCAATCATTTTGAGACCATCCATACGATCGCCTGGTGCATTATCCTCAACGGGATCATCCACAGCGCGCTGAGTGCGCGGGAAAAATACCGCGACAAGAACAAGATGATCGAAACCTATATTTACCTTGCCGTCGGGGTTCTGGTGCTGACGCCGCTGATGTGGGGACTTGCGAAACTGCTCATCCCGGGTTTTCCCGTTTCGGAAGGAAATTTCACCCTCTCGTACCCCCGGATCGGCGAGGCTTCACTGGGGCGCTTTATTTTGGTCTTTTTCCTGCAGCCGCTTGCGGGACATCCCGAACCGGTCTTTCCCTATCTGGCCGCTTCCTTTGTCGGCACGATCTTCGGACTGTTCCTGACCATGCCGAAAGAACAGCGCAGGACCGACCGTTTTGTCCGCGCCGCGCTGCGCATCGGGATCGTCATGTATCTGATCGGACTTGCCGGCGTACTGTTTAATGTTTTATCCGTGGTGAACACGCAGGGGTTTGATCAGGGGCTGAACCTGTACATGAACATCTGGGATCACCGCGGCTGGACGCAGGATATTTTCGGCACGCCGTTCCTCGGCTGGTATTTTCAGTTCATGCTGCTGAACGGCTTCGGGGTCCTGGTCATCATGTCCGTCATCCGCCTGGTCGAACTCCGCGGAAAGGCGACGCCATTCGGCAACGGCACCCGCTTTGTCCGTCGTTTCGGATTTGTGGCATTCACCACCTACTCCATGCAGTACCTGTATTTTATTGCGATGTTCATCACCCTTGACCGGATCTTTGGCATGCCATACGGCCGGAATGTGGGTTTCTGGCCCCAGGCCGCCCTGGCGATCGTTCTCGGGATCGGGATATTTGCCGTTCTGCTATGGCTTTGGGAAAAGATCCGTTTTGCCGGATCCCTGGAATGGGCCGTGAAACAGATCAATTATTTTCTGAATCGCGAACGGCGGATCAAATTGAAGGAACAGGGCGTGAAATGGTATCGTGCGGGGCTGATGAACGTTCGGGGAGCACTGTATTCTCCGGAATGGATAGACCTTGTTCCCGAAAAAGGGATCGATCATAAGGCCGGCGAAGAATCAAGGCTGGCGAAAAAACTGGCCTGGGCTGGATTTGTCTTTCCTCCCTATGCCTTTGTCGGTTACGTGATCGCCCGCCGGGCTGCAGCGAAAGAAGGGGGCAGCCCGGAACATCGCAAGGCGCTCGCCTGGACCGGGGCCTCCGTCCTGTTCTTCCTTACCTGGCTGACCGCGTTCTTCATTCTGACCCCGGCCATGTTCGGCTGATCACGTCAGAAGAAAAAAGATGACGTTGCCAGTCCCGCCCGGATCTTGTAAAACTACCCGGGGATAAAAAAAGCCGGACAGGGAATGTCCGGCCTAAGTTCTGACGACCAAAGGGATTAGCGCTGACTTTCCGAAAAATGGAAACCCAGATCCCCGTCGGTGCAATAGTTTCCCGACAAACTGAAAAGATAAGGCTGGTTCCTGTCCGAGCCAAAGAGCAGGATATTGCCCCGGGAATGATCAATTCCCGAGTTTTCAAAATAGATCGCATCGCGAACGATACCCACGAGTTCAAGCGTTTGTCCGGCCAGAACGACCGTATCCAATACGACGGGATCTTCATGCGCCAGTACCTGCAGATAGGGATTGAGCACCGCTACCCGCATGGGCACATTCCCGCTGTTTTGTATACTTATCGTATCCAGATCGTTGCTGTAAATGTTTGCTGACAACAGGGGTTCATGGAAATACGATGTCATGTATTCTTCTATGGGATTGACCGCCGCTTCGGTAACATTGATACCCGAAACAAAAACGTCGAGAATCGCGGCCATTTTTTCTCCTGCCACCGTGTAATTGTCCACAACATCAAAACTTTCGGCACCGACCGAATCTTCCAGGGTATAGTTGTAGGAAAGGGAGAGCAGATCGGTAAATTCCCCGGCCGTCATGTCCATCAGGGAACCCACCCCGCTGATCGGGATCACGTGTTCCTTGATAAAACTGACGATGGGCAGGGCAACGATCTCGCCGCCCTCACCCTGGGCGGGAATCACGCCGATGTATTCGGGATAGACCGTCAGATCGCCGGCGGAAAAGGTTACATCATACACATCCCGGTTGCCGACGTTCATCAGCACATACAGCAGGGTCTTCGTTGAGAGGACGTCCCCAAAGTCAATATCCGCCCCTGCAGAGGGCCTGGCAAGAATATTCGCCACCTCGGACGCAGGCAGGTACATCCGTCCGCTGTCATCCGTATAGGCTTTGGCAAGTTCCGTACCGTTCAGGGGCACAAGACGAAGTTCCCAGACGGCATCCTCGTAGGGAAAACATCCCTGGCAGCCCGCCACGATCAGGATCGCAGCAAGCGCCAGCATCACATAATACACTGCTTTTTTCATGAGCTTTTCCTTTTTCATTATGATCATTTTACGTTTGCAGCCCCCCGAAACAGTCTTTATACGATTGAGATAATTTATAATAGGTTATTTTACTCTGTTCTAAAGCTTATATCAAGAAAATTTCGACCGTACGGCGAACAATTATTCTTAAGGGAAAAAGACCGCCACGGGTGAATTTTTCCTACGACATCCCGGTCTTTTGACGTATTTTACGGTATGAAACAATCTCTGCGATACGGACTTCTGCTGACGGCATGCGCTCTGCTGAGCGTCCGCTGCGCTTCGGAAGCGCTGCCCGGCGGCGGTCCGCCCGACAAAGAACCCCCGGTTTTGCTCATGTCTTCGGTGCAGAACGGGGCGACCGGCGTGGATCCGCGGCAGGCCCTGCGCTTTGAATTTTCGGAGCCCCTGAACGCCGCAAGCGCCCGGAAGAGCATCACGATTTTCCCCGTCGGAGAAAAGACCGCGGACATCCGGATCCGGCAAGGACGCATTACGATCACGCCGGCGGAGGTCTGGGAAGCGGATGTCGTTTATACGGTGATCCTGGGGAAGAACATCTCCGACCTTCGGAATAACGGACTGACGGCGCCCGTTCAGGTCTCGTTCACGACGGGGCCGGTCATGCCGCAGAACCGTATCAACGGCAAGGTGTACGGGCTGAAACCGAACGGAACGGCCGTGATCGCCATCAGCCGCCGGACGACCGTTCCCGCGGAGGTCATCAAAGCCCCCGAATTTTACACTCAAACCTCGCCGGACGGGAATTTTTCGTTTCAATACCTGCCGGCGGACATCTTTACGATCGCCGGCTATGTCGACCTGGATAAAAGCAACAGTTACGAACCGCGCTTCGACGGGACCTGCGTGCCGCGGGTCCCTGCCCTGACCCCGGACACGCTTTCTTCCGCACCCCTTCCGATGCTTGCGGTCTACGACAATTATCTTGAACCGAAACTTCTGAGCGCCGAGAACCTGTACCCCGGCGCGACAAAACTGGAGTTCACCAAAGCCCCGGCACCCTGGAATAAAAGCGGTTCCTTCCGGATCGATGCCGCGGCGATCGACACCGTGCTCTATCATGACCGCGGCTGCACCCTCTATCATGACGCCCTTCCGGGCGATACCTTGAGCCTCGGTATTTCCGGACTGCAGGATCATCTTGACTGTGCGCTGCGCGACACAGTGGTCCGCATTCCGGTCAGCGCACTGAAGGACAGCCTTTACACCTTTGAACAAAAGAACGACCTGCTTTTCATTACACCCCCGCCGGCAAAAGCCTTTCTTAGCGGGAGCTACCAAACATCCGCCGACACTGCCACACTTACCCTGAAACGGATCGTTCACGGCATTTATGCCGTTCCTGCCGCACCTGCGCCGGTCCGCGGGAACTGGCAGATCCGGCTTGCCCCCGGCCCCGGATATCCTTTTATGGCAAAGGACACTCTGTACATC
>JAFGVT010000014.1 GCA_016937825.1 Fidelibacterota bacterium
AAATAGCTCATGATGATGTTCGAATAGTTTTCCATTGCCGGAAGATACACAGAAACATCTTCATATAACAGTATTTTATGATCGGCGCCGGAAGTATTCCGCCGCCGGGCGCCCTGTCCGATTTCTGCTTTGAAACACGCAAAAAAGAATGTTATATTTAGTCTGTTGAAAAACACTCTAACCCCTCTCCGGAGGCCAGCTGTATCAAGGGGGCTCTATGGCCAGATATGCATCAAAGATCGGTCGGATCATCGGTATTATTCTCATCGCGGCGATCGTGGGCGGCGCGCTGGGACATCTGTTTGCCGCACTGCTTCCGGCGGGTCCGGTAAAGGATTTCTTTTCGGTGAATTTCCCCATCGGTTTCAATACCTTCACTCTGAACCTGTATTTTATCGAATTCAGTCTTGGATTCCGCATCCATATTAACTTCCTAAGCGTGATCGGTGTTCTGATCGGGTATTACATACTTCGTTTTATGCGCTGATCCCAAGAGAGCCTATGTCAATTTCTGTCTCCGATTTTTTAACGCGATACCGGGAAACCCGGGACCTGAACATTATGCTGACGGTGGATGAACCGTGGCTGGAAAAGCATGTGTGCGAACAATCTTCCGTCAAGGGCCCCCTGTCCGGCAAATTGATCGTGATCAAGGACAATATCAACGTAAAGGGGCTCCTGAACACCTGCGGGTCCGCGTTCCTGAAAAACTATATCTCCCCTTATGACGCCACGGTCGTGGAACGGATCAAAAAAGCCGGCGGGATCATTGCCGGGAAGGCGAACCAGGACGAATTCGCCATGGGCTCCTCCACGGAATATTCCGCGTTCGGTCCCACGAAAAATCCGGTCAATCCCGAATACGTTCCGGGCGGTTCCAGCGGCGGTTCCGCGGCGGCGGTTGCGGCGGGACTGGCGGATTACGCCCTTGGCTCCGATACCGGCGGTTCCATCCGCCAGCCCGCGGGATTCTGCGGGGTCGTCGGACTCAAGCCGACCTACGGACGCGTTTCCCGTTACGGTCTCACGGCCTTCGCCTCTTCCCTGGACCAGATCGGTCCCATAACCCGGAGCGTCCGGCAGGCCGCGGAACTCCTGCAGGTGATCGCCGGCAAGGATGAGCGGGACGCCACCTCAACGGATGTCGAGGTCGACGACTATGCCGGGAATCTCGGCAACGACAATGTCCGGACCCTCGGCGTGCCCTTCCATTTGCTCAGGGAAGGACTTCATCCGGAGGTGAAAGCTCGCTTCGAGGAGGCGGTCGCAATCCTGAAAAAAAGCGGAAAAGAGATCCGGGACATCACGCTGCCGCACCTCTCCTATTCCATCGCCGTGTATTATATCCTTGCCACGGCCGAGGCCTCAAGCAACCTCGCCCGCTTCGACGGCGTCCGCTACGGCGTCCGTTCGGAGAACAGCGCGGCATCCATTGACGCCTTTTATTCTGCGAACCGGGAAAAAGGTTTCGGGCCGGAAGTCAAGCGGCGCATCATGCTGGGGACCTATGTGCTTTCTTCGGGCTATTACGATGCCTATTACGGCCGGGCTCAGAAAGTCCGCCGCCTCATCTACGAAGATTTTCAGAAAGCGTTCCGCACGGTGGACGCGATCCTGCTCCCCACCTGCCCGACCCCCGCATTCAAACTGGGAGAAAATGTGAACAATCCCATGGCGATGTACCTGAGCGACATTTTTACGGTTTCCGTGAATATCGCGGGCATTCCGGGACTTTCGGTCCCGGTCGGCAATACGGAGGAAGGACTGCCGGTCGGCATGCAGATCCTGGGAAATCTCTACGAAGAATCCCGCATCCTGCAACTCGGGCATGCGCTGGAGACCTTGCAGGGATCCGCCGTCGCCGGCCTGTGAAAGGGTAAATGTGCCATTACGCCTGAAAACTGCTCCTGTACCGAAACGGCGGTATCTTGTTCCCTCGATCCTTTTATTCCTGGCGATTTTGTCGGAAGCCTATGCAAAACCCGCCGACATATCGGAAGCGAACTCCTTCTTAAAACCTTTTTCCTTTCTCGGCACGAGCGCACGGCCGGTCCGGTCGGAGCACTACCTCTCCCCCGGCGGACATTTCATGATCCATTACGACAACAGCGGCTACGATGCCGTTCCGCAGAACTATACCTATCACGACACGGTCCCCGATTTTGTGTTCAAAGCCGCGGAATATCTTGACGCCTCCTACCGGATGCTCCATGATTCGCTCGGATTTTCCACGCCCCCGACGGACCATTCTGAAACACCCGAGATCGACGTCTACTTTAAGAAAGACTATCAGAACTACGGCGTAACCTGGCCCGAGATCCAGATCCGGCCCTATGTCTGGACAAGCTATCTGACCCTGAGCACGCTGTTGGGCGATTCCACGATATTCTATACTTACGGACTGAACGGCCTGAAGGTAACCTGTGCGCACGAGCTGTTCCACGTATTCCAGTTAGGCTACAAATTCAGGAACAAAGACCTGTTCTTTTTTGAGATGTCCTCCGTCTGGTTCGAGGAATACATGTACCCGGACGTCAACGACTATCACAGCTATATGAACGCCTATTCCCTGAACTGGGATTACGCCCTGAATTCGAACCTTGGGCTGAATCCCTACAACAGCGCGGGCTTCAATCTCTATATCGACAAGCGGCACTCGATCCCCGGGAACAACATCATTCACACGATATGGGAACGCATCCCGGCCCAGCCGGCGCTCGAGGCGATCGATACGGAACTGCTCCTCCGGGGTTCAAGCTTCGGGCAGGCCCTGTGCAACTGGGGGACCGCGCAGGTCCTGTGCGGCGGCTACAGCGCTGAGAATTTTGTCTATGCTTTCAACGACGCCGCGGACCTGAGCAGCATCGGGTTCGGTGGCTTCGAAAGCCATATCACCTCGGCCCTGAGCCTGGAGTTTTCACTTTCGGCCGATACGATGACCTCCTATTACAAATTCACGGACCTGCCTCAGGAAGCCCTGCTTCTGGAAGCGGAGATCCCCGAGGGCGTGCGGGCGAACCTCGTGTGCCTGGACGGCAGCTCCAGCCGTGTTCTTACCCTCGGCAGCGGAGCGACCGTGGTGGACGGCAGCCGTTATTCGGCGTGCATCCTCGTCCTCGGGTCCACCGTGGAAGGAGCGTCCGGGAACGTCTCGCTTTCCGCTGTCACCTCCCCGCGCATCACCTCGCTTTACCCGAACCCGCTTCT
>JAFGVT010000079.1 GCA_016937825.1 Fidelibacterota bacterium
AGCCCGGTGTTTCCGCGCTTCCCGATATCTCCCGCGATGACACGGACCGCAACCGCACCTCGCCCTTCGCCTTTACCGTGAATAAATTTGAATTCCGTATGGTCTCCTCTCAGGCCTCGCTGGCCCGGCCGAACATGATCCTCAACACCATCATTGCCGACCAGCTGAGCGAATTCGCCGAACGCCTGGAAGGCGAAGAGAACATTACGGCCGCCGTGACCGCGATCATCCGGGATGTTTACAACAAGCACAAACGCATTATCTTCAACGGGGACGGATATTCCGAAGCCTGGCACGAAGAAGCTGAAAAACGCGGACTTCCCCATTATGAAAAAAGCGTGGATGTTTTCCCGGTCTTTACCGCGGAAAAGAACGTGGCGCTCTTTGAAAAACACGGGGTTCTCAGCCGGAATGAACTCGTTGCCCGGACACAGATCCTTCTGAAGAACTATACGCTCAAGAACATGATCGAAGCTGCCACCATGGTCAGCATGGCCGAAAAAGAGATACGCCCCGCCTTCATCGCCTATCAGGGCAAGCTTGCCCGGACCGCCCACGATCTGAAAGCGGTCGGCGTGGACAGCAAACTGCATGTCCGGCTTCTGAACGAATGCAACGACAAGCTTCTTGCATTTAACACCGCGCTGGACGCATTAAAAGATGCCATCGTTAAAAGAACGGAAACGGACGAAGAAAAAGAAGCCCGTTTTATCCGGGACGTTGTCACCGTAAAAATGGAAGTCCTGCGCGAAACCGCCGATGCCCTGGAAATGATCTGCGACAAGGAAAGCTGGCCCATGCCGACCTACGCCGAGATGCTGTTCAAGATCTAGACAGCAGCATTCTGATCGCCGCTTCGCTTATGGCTGTTCCATGTCCCTTGTTCAATATTCATTTACCGGAAAAGTATAGCATTCTACGTCCGCTCCCGGGCGGACGTAGGATCTATTCATGAGACAACATAAAAATCACGAACAGATCTCCTTCCACCGGCCGGCGCGATGTTGCATTATTTTATTTGGGAAAGCGTTAAATTCAGAATAAATTTTCCATATCGATATAAAGCGGCCGCGCGATCGCGGAAAGGAGTCCGTTATGAAAACGAAAGCATGGGGTTTGGCTTTGATCCTTGTTTTTGCCTTAAGTTATGCCTCGGAACCCGGACATATCCAGGTCATTTCGGAACCCGGCGTGACGGTGTTCCTGGACGGAATATTCCGGGGTGTTACCTCGGAGGAAATGAACGGACTGGTCATCGAAAAAGTATCCCCCGGTCCCCATGTTCTGAAAGCGGTCAAAGAAGGAGGGTTCAATCCACGGGAAAGCACGGTCACGGTCATGCCGGGTCAGGTTCTTAGCCATGAGGTCGGGACCTTTGCCTTGAAGATCCGTGTCACGGAAAAAGAAGATCCGAAGGTGCAGCGCTTTGGCAGTCTCAGCATTCAGTCCTCGCCGGTTTCCCTGCGGATCAGTATTCCCGCATTGCCTTTTTCCGCAGAAAAATCAAAAGAGACATGGACGGCCGAGCAGATCCCGGTCGGTACATACGAGGTGCTGTTCACTTCCAACAATGCCACGCTGAAAGCGGAGATCGGGATCTATCCCAATTGGCTTTCGGACTATCAGATCGATATGGGCACCATGACGGTTACCGACAGACAGGTCTATATTGCTCCCGAAAACAGAATGGCGGAGATAGAGATGATCCTTGTAAAGGTTCCTGGAGGACCCCCGGCGGGAACTTATATCGGAAAATATGAAGTGACGCAGGCGCTGTATGAAAGCGTCATGAATACCAATCCCTCCTATTTTAAAGGCGCGGATCTGCCGGTCGAAACGGTAAGCTGGTATGATGCCCTGGTTTTCTGCAACCGCCTGAGTGAACTCTGCGATCTGGAGCCCGTTTACACGATACGCGCGACCGGTGCCGTTATGGATAAAGGCAAGAACGGCTTCCGGCTTCCGCTGGAAAAGGAATGGGAACGTGCCGGCGCCGCCGGAACCGATGCAACCAATTGCTTTAGCGGCGCATCTACTTATGCACTTCAGGGACTTAAGAAATATGCCTGGTATGCTGCCAACAGCAAAGGCACGACCCATCCGGTGGGGAGCAAATTGCCGAATGCGCTTGCTTTCCATGACATGAGCGGCAACGTGTGGGAATGGTGCTGGGAGGACAGCAGGGGCACCTCCCTGACGGGTGATTACCGCAAAAGCAAGGGTGGCTCATGGAGTGACGAAGGAGAATACAACAGGGTATCGAAGACTCACTTTTTCTCTCCCTCGTACAGCAGCTACAGTCTGGGATTTCGCCTGGCAAGGAACGCGGAATAAATACAACGCAAATACAGCTTTATGAATGCCTGTTCATGCAGGATCTTCCCGAAGGTCTGGCGGGCATAAAAAGTGAGCACCATTCGCGGGACGGGTCATTTTTTACAGTTTCAGTCTTACGCCCGCTTTTGTCAGCAGAAGGGTGATCAGATAAATCAATCCCGTATAGGCCAGCGCCCGCAGGATCCCGGTGATCCCGTTTCCCAGCTGCGCGCCGTAAAATGAC
>JAFGVT010000080.1 GCA_016937825.1 Fidelibacterota bacterium
ACAGTATTTCGTTCTCGGGGGCCGTTGAGCATTGCGCCTCCCTCATCGTTTCCCCTGAGGACAGCAAGTCTCCCTTATGCGACAATTTCAGGCTTGGCGAAGCCTACCCCAATCCCTTCAATCCCCGGATCACCCTTCCGTTCTCGGTTCCCGGGACCACCCGGATCACAATGTCCGTTTACTCTTCCCAAGGCCGCCTGATCGATCATATTTTCGACGGCGATGTCGCGCAGGGAGAGCATGCCGTCCACTGGGAACCCGGGCAACTTCCTTCCGGAGTTTACATCCTCAATGTTCGCGCCAACGGTTTAACGAGATCCTGTAAGTTATTGTATATTAAATGATAATGCTATTCAGTGGAGGTAAATGATGAAGAGATTCACCGCAATGCTCCTGATGTTCCCGGTGCTTTTTCTTACGGTTTCCTGTATCAGGGTAACGACCAATATCGTCAGTTCTCCCGACCACTGCATCCGGGTCAAGCTGGATGTCATGAAGGATGGCACGCCCTTTTATCTCGTCAAGTACAAAGGCGAAACCGTCATCGACACCTCCGCACTGGGATTCGATCTCGGCGGGAAGGTGCCGCCCTTTTCGGGATTCAGGATCGACAAGATCCAGCACAGCCTCCAGCGCGACGAACCCTGGGAAATGCCCTGGGGGGAGCAGCGGATCGTCGAGAACGATTACAACGGGATGAATGTTTTCCTGAAGGAGACCGGGACTCTCGGGCGCGAGATGCATCTCGAATTCCGGGTCTATGACGACGGACTGGGGTTCCGCTATGTATTCCCGCAGCAATTATATCTGGAAGAGATGGTCATCCTGGATGAGAACACCGAATTCTCGCTGACCGGAGACCATGAGGTGTGGTGGATCCCGGGCGATTGGGATATCTACGAACATCTGTACAAACATACCCGCCTGACCGAGATCGACGCGCTGAAATACCGGACGCTGGAAGGACTTGCACAAACCTATATCCCCTTCAATGCCGTCAATACACCCGTTACCATGAAGACCGGGAAAGGACTCTACCTGAGTTTCCATGAAGCGAACCTGACAAATTACGCCGGCATGACCCTTAAGATCGACGCCGGGAACCTGAAAATGACGAGCGAACTCGTCGGGAACGATCAGGGCATCAAAGCGACGGTATCGACGCCCTTCAGTACGCCCTGGCGAACCCTCCAGATCGCCGAACGTGCAGGCGACCTGATCGAATCGCGCCTGATCCTGAATCTGAACCCTCCCGCCGTTTGCACGATACCGGATTTCAGGCCTACGAAATATATGGGGATCTGGTGGGACATGCATATCGGGACTAAAAGCTGGGATTATGCGAGCGGCCGTCACGGCGCCACGACAGACTATGCGAAGAAATACATTGATTTTTGTGCGGCGAACGGGATCGGCGCCCTTCTGGTCGAAGGGTGGAACACCGGCTGGGAGCACTGGTTCGGCGATTTCGATCGTGAAGGCGTTTTCGATTTTGTGACCCCCTACCCCGATTACGATCTCGAAGATGTCGTTGCCTACGGAAAGAGCAAGGGCGTGGAGATTATCATGCATCATGAGACCTCAGCGGCCCCGCGGACCTACGAGCAGCAGCTGGACACGGCCTTCGCTCTGATGAAGCGTCTGGGGATCCATGCGGTCAAAACCGGCTATGTCGGAAAGATCATCCCGAAGGGCGAATATCACCACGGGCAGTGGATGGTGCGGCATTACCGCAAGGTCCTGACGACCGCGGCCCGCGCCGGGATCGCCGTGAATGCACACGAACCGATCAAGGATACCGGGATACGGAGAACCTATCCCAATGCGATCTCGCGCGAAGGGCTGAGAGGGCAGGAATTCAATGCCTGGTCGCCCGACGGAGGAAATCCTCCCGGACACCTCCCGACCGTTGCCTTTACGCGCATGCTCGCCGGTCCGATCGATTTTACGCCGGGGATCTTCAATATTAAGCTGAAACCCTATAAGCCCGACAATCAGGTCAATACGACCCTTGCGCACCAGCTTGCCCTCTATGTCGTGATCTACAGCCCGATCCAGATGGTCCCCGACCTGATCGAGAACTACGAGGGCCATCCCGCCTTCCAATTCATTCGCGACGTGGGCGTTGACTGGGATGAAACCCGGGTCCTGGACGGCGACGTCGGCGAATTCGTTACCATTGTCCGCAAGGAACGGGGTACGGGGAACTGGTTCCTGGGGAGCATTACGAACGAAACGGAACGGAAGATCAATATTCCCTGCGATTTCCTCGACCGGGGGAAAGCCTATACTGCCGTGATCTATTCGGACGGGAAACACGCGCACTGGAACGACAATCCGACCGCCTGTTCGATCGATACCGTCACCGTCCGCCGCAACTGCGATATCTCGGTCAACCTTGCTCCCGGCGGCGGGTGCGCCATTTCGTTCAGCAGGTAACTAGTAACTGGTAACTGGTAACTAGTAACTGGTAACTAGTAATTGGTGACTGGTAAAGAGTAATTAGTTTATAGGTGACTGGAGAATACAAATAATTTAAAGAAATTATAATTAAAAAATAGTGGGGACGAAAATGAAAACTCATCGTGATCTTGAAGTATGGAAGTTTAGTATCGACTTTGTCGATAAAATCTATGATTTGACCGATAAATTCCCAAAATGGGAAAGATTTGATCTTGGATCTCAAATGAGAAGAGCTGCAGTATCTATCTCGTCTAATATATCTGAGGGTGCTGCCAGGCATTATGATAAAGAATTTATTCAATTTCTATATCAGGCTTTAGGTTCAACCTCAGAACTTGAAACACAAATAATTATTGCTTCGAACAGAAAATATATCCAATGCCAAAAAGAAATATTGAATGAACTGTATCATATACAAAAATTATTATACGGTTTAATAAGATTTCTAAAAAATAAATAACTTTAAATTAGAAATTAATTAGCACCCGTCACTCTTCACCAGTTACTAGTTACTGAACAATTTCCTTTTCATATTGGAGCACTTCTTCTTCCAGGTCGCCGCTTGTTTTCGAGATCACAAAGCGTTCATAGATTTCCGGCTGCTGTTCTTTCAGTTCCTTCATCAGGCGCGTATTCACCGAGCGCGGCGTGATCGCATAAAGCGCATAGGCGGTGTAGACGCCCTTGCTGAGGGTGATCGTTTCATCTACCGGAAAAATGCCCTGTACGGTCGTATTGATGATCACCTCGGCTGTTTTTTCAAACAGTTCGGTGATCTCGGAGGCCTTGTCGCTTCCCTCTTCCTTCACATAGAGCGCCGCGATCCCGTCGATGCGCGATTCGATTGCCTGACCGATCTTGATATAGGCATCCGTCCGGGCTTTATCCCGTGCGATATCTTCCCTCTGGCTTTTTGCCTCGCCGATCTCGGCAATACCGCCCCATACCCGGTAACGGTTCGCCTTTTTCATCAGTTTGTCACGCTGTTTGTTATGGACGACCGTCAGGGTCGCGCAGGAGGAAAGGATCATGGCAATGATCGTGATGAGCATCAGTGTTTTAATTCGTTTCATGTTTTACCTCGTGTTAGGATGTTGGCTTATAATAATACATTGTAATTTTTGTTAATTCAAGATGAAATAATTCAACCCGGCTTGTTCAAATCGTTCATTTTTTATATTGTGAAGTTTAATTTAATCCTTAATTTCTGTGCATATCAAAACAGGACAATACATGACCATTCAGCTGATCTACAATCCAAATGCCGGGGGCGGACGCGGCGCGAAACTTTCAACGATCATCATCGATCTTTTGCGAAGCAAAGGACATCAGGTGGTGGAATACCGCACGCTTTACCGAAATCATGCCACCGAAATCGCCAAGCACCTGGACCTGAATTCCTGCGACGCCCTGGTATGCGCCGGCGGGGACGGAACGCTCTACGAGGTTTTGAACGGCATCATGCTGAACAGCTCGACCGAGACGAGGCCCCCTTTCGGGCTTATTCCCGTCGGAACGGGAAATTCTTTCGCCCAGGACCTGGGAATGCGGCACTGGCGGGACGGTATCAGCGCCATACTGGAAGGAAAGACACGGCAGGTCGACCTTATGGAATTCAGGACCGAAGGCGAGGCCTACCATTCCATCAGCAGCATCGGTTTCGGACTTCCGACGGACGTCTGCGTCCGGGGAAACAAATACAAGAAGATCGCGGGCAAGTCCGCCTATACGGTCAGCGCTCTGGTCGAGATCCTGCGTTTCAAACCCTTTCATACCAAACTTGTGGCGGACGGCGAGCTTCATGAATTCGAGGGCGCCCTGGTCAATTTTTCCAATTCAAGGATCTTCGGCGGCAATATGAAAATATCGCCCGATTCCCTCATCGACGACGGCCTGATCGAGGCGGTCGTCCTCGAAAACTGCACGCGGAGCGAGATCCTGAAGGCCTTCCCTACCATTTACAGCGGCGAACATCTGAAAAATCCGCATGTTAAGGTCTATCAGGGAAAACATTTCAAGGTAGAGACGTTTCCGGAAAAGATCTGCAATCCCGAGGGGGAGATCTTCGGGGTGACGCCGTTGGAAATTGACGTGATGCCGAAAGAGGTTGAGTTTTTTGTCATAGACGCCTGATCACTGGTTTTTGACAGGATGACAGGATCGTTTGATGGCTTATTGACAGGATAACAGGATTGTTTGGATGGCTTTTTTGACAGGATGACAGATGATATGTTGCAAATGAAATACGATGCCGAAAAAATGCTCATTTATTGAATAAAAACGACCTGTACACCCTATACCTTTAAACCTCATACCTTCACACCCCATACCTTCTTTAGAGAGGAAATTAAGTTTTAATTGGCGATCTGTTATTTTCCCAGGGTAATATTGATATCCAAAGTGGCTGCATTGAATTTATTTACGTCCAGATAATTACCGTCGATATTTTTTCCGTTCACTAGCATGGATGATACGCCCGAATTCAGGTGTTCGGGATTGTCGACCAAGATATTCAGGGTTTTGCCGCGGAAAAGGCGTTTCACATGAAAGCCGTCCCATGCTGAAGGGATTTTGGGGTCAATGATCAAGCCCCGATAATCCGCACGGATACCCAAAAGGAAGGACAAGCCGATATAATGCATCCACACGGCACTTCCGGTCAGCCAGGAATGGGAAGCCTGTCCCTGCGTCGGATGATCGGGAGACGTGATGTA
>JAFGVT010000081.1 GCA_016937825.1 Fidelibacterota bacterium
GAGCTATTTCAAGGAGCATCCCCGTTCCCGGCTAAAGATCAAGCAGCTGGCGAAAACCCTGCAGGTCAGGGATGCGGATTATCCCGATTTCCGGGATTCAATGAAGGAATTGTCCTCTAACGGGAAGCTCTACCGTTTTAAAGGGAACGCCTACGGACTCAGCGATCAGAATGCGGAGCTGACCGGGACCCTTGACATGCATCCGAGGGGATTTGCCTATGTGCACACCGGCGACGAGAGAAAGATCCACATCGCCGAGTACAACATCAATACCGCCTGCCACGGGGATACCGTCGCGGTAATTCTTCACCGGAAGCGGCCGGGTGACCGGGATCTGGAGGGGCATGTCAGACGGGTGATCAGCCGCAGCAAGAATACGTTTTTATGCACCTTTCACGCTTTGCGCGAGGCCATGCTGGCCGTGCCGGCCATCCATCACCTGCAGACCGAGATCGTCCTTGACGATCTGCGCGGCCTTTCTCCGGCCGAAGGAGAATATATTATCGCAGAGATCACGGAATGGCGTTCCGGCGGTCAGCGTCACCGCGGTCGGCTTGTCAGTGTCGTCGGGAAAGAGGACGTCCCGGAATTTGACGCGGTCTTCTGTGCCAATAAATTCGATATTCCCGGGTCCTTTTCCCCCGAGACCCTGAAACAGGTGGAAAAGATGTCCTTTTTCATCCCGGACGATCCCGCGCGGCGGGACCTGAGAAATACGGTGTGCTTTACCATTGATCCGGACGACGCAAAGGACTTTGACGATGCCGTTTCGATCGAAACGCTTGCGAACGGCGATCTGCTGCTCGGCGTGCACATCGCGGATGTCAGCCATTACGTTACGGTTTCCACCCCCCTGGACGACGACGCCCTGCGCCGGGGGACCTCGGTCTATTTTACCGATCATGTCATTCATATGCTCCCGGAAAAATTAAGCACCGAGCTTTGTTCCCTTCAGCCCGGGACGGACCGTCTGGCGATGAGCGTCTTTATGACCCTGTCGAACGAGGGCGCCGTGCGATCCTATGAGATCACGCCTTCGCTGATCCACAGCAACAAACGTTTCACTTACGGGGAGGTGCAGGATATTCTCGATAAGAATGAAGGCCCCTTCCTCGAAGAATTGAACATCATGAGCCGGCTGGCCAGGGCGCTGAAGAAAAAACGCAGCGACGAGGGCAGCATCGACTTCGACCTGCCCGAACCGGTATACGACCTGAACGAGCACGGCATCCCCGTCAGCATCAAGGTCCGCGAACGTCTCTGGAGCCATCACATTGTCGAAGAATTCATGCTTTTGGCAAACCAAAGCGTCGCCAATTACGCAAGAACGCGCGGACACAGCGTTCCTTTCATTTACCGGATCCACGATATTCCCGAGGCTGACAGCATTTATGAATGGTTCGCCCTGATGGATGCCTTTGGCGTACAGATATCCTTTTTCGGACTGCCCATCACCTCGCGGAAGTTTCAGCAGGCGCTCGAAAAGGTCATGAAGCAGAACAGCAGTTCCTATATTCAGCGTCTGGCGCTTCGCACGATGACCAAAGCAAAGTACAGCGTCAAGCCCGTCGGGCATTTCGGCCTGGCTTTTGAGGATTATACCCATTTTACGTCCCCGATCCGCCGCTATCCCGACCTGATGGTGCACCGTTTGCTGAAATATTACCTGAAAGGGCAGCAGCTTCCGGCGGACATGGCCAAACGCCTGAGCTTTATCGCCAAATCCTCCAGTGCCGCCGAACTGCGCGCGCTGGAGGCCGAACGGGAATACCATAAGATCAAACAGATGCGCTATATTTCATCCCATGTCGGCGATGTGTTCACCGGGATCATTTCAGGCGCGGCCCAGCACGGCTTCTGGGTGGAACTGGACGACACCTTCGTGGAGGGCTTCGTCCCCATCACCACGCTGAAAAGCGATATCTGGGACTACGACAAACGCCAACACGCTCTGCGGGGGATCAAGACAAAGGCCGTGTTCCAGATGGGAAATCCCGTCAAAGTACGCGTCGTACGGGTGGATATCCGGAAAGCCAGAGCGGACTTTGAAGTGGTAAGCGCGCCGCCGGAAATCCGGACGGATGCCGCGCCCGGAAATAAAGCGAAACGTAAGATCACATCCTGACCTGTCCGTTCATGTAAAGATCATATTATCTGTCATCAATTAGTTGCCGGAATTAAAAAGCGGGAGCCGTTAACCCTATCATCTTGAGGTTCTGGCGACCTGGCAATAATAAGGACAAACCCCCGCTCTTGCGAGCGTCGGTCGTCTTTTCTTATTGCCTTGCAATGTGCCAGATTTCAAGATGAGAAAAGCAACGTCGACATACGATGTAATTTATGACGAAATTTAAAGAAAACCATCTGTTTTTTACCCGGACAGCAGCATGAAGGAAGGGAAAGGTCCACAGGAGCTTATTATGCCGTAATATGAAGAAAAGCGGCCGAAACGTTTATTCCGCGTCTCGCGCCGCCTGTTGATCACACCGGTTTTCAGTGAAGCCTATCCGGTGCGCTATTTAACCAGTTCGAAATCGATGAAGTCCGCATGGTGGAAGATGATCGATTCCGGCGAGCGTTTCTCGCCGTCCCCTTCTTTCGAGTGGGTTGCGATGATGTGCATGATCTCTTCGGGAATGCCGTGCTTGAAAGCCAGTCCGACGCCGCTGAAGGGGTGGCGCAGGTAGCGTCCGTAGCTGGATTTGACCGACTTTCCGTCAATGATCTCGTATTCCAGCAACTTGCCGACATCCGCCAGCAGGGCGCCGGTGATCAGGTGGTCGCGGTTGACCGGGATGCGCCGCTCTCCGTGCAGGACTTCCTGCACATCGTCCACGGCCATGCACATGCGGCAGACGGCCCGGACATGGTCAATGAAGGAGATGGTGACATTCTCGGCAAGCAGGGTAAAGGGAATGGCCATCAGCAGTTCCTCGGTCCATCCGCGATAATCGGCGGCTTCATTCCAGATGTCGATGACCTTCCGGCGAAGGTCTGCATTTTTGATCTCATTGATCTCGGGGAGAATTTTTACGATGTTCATGTACGTTTCCTCGGTTTGGTTAGTCGGTGGTAACGAAAAAAATTTACGCTGATTTCACAGTGTATGCAAAATGAAAATCATGAAAAGAGAAGATGCCGCATCATCCGGGCTGCGACACATGAATTTTCGTGGACATCACGAAAATAATTTCGTAAATATAGCCGTAACTTTTTTAAGGAGGTCCCATGAAACGCATGCTCATTCTGCTCCTGACCGTCTGCGGCGCATTTGCCCTGGACGCGTCGCCCGAAGCGCTGGCCCTGTTCGAAGCAAGGACCTATGTCAGCGCTGCGGGTGACACCCTCTTGTACCGGCTGCTCCGTCCGCAGGATCCCAAACCGGGAAAGGACTACCCGCTGGTCCTCTTTCTGCACGGATCCGGCGAACGCGGCCGTGACAACGAACGACAGCTGATCTGGGGAGCGGGGGCCTTCATCAACGAAAAGAACATGAAAAAATATCCCTGCTACGTGGTCGCGCCGCAATGTCCGGAGGACAAACGCTGGCTGGAGGTGCACTGGGCGCTGGACGC
>JAFGVT010000082.1 GCA_016937825.1 Fidelibacterota bacterium
GGATTTGACACCCTGGGATTGACGCCCTACCTGAGATGCGAGAGCGATATCGGGAACAGCGAACGCTTTGTCTGGGAGCAAAGCAACAAAAATACCTTTCGGGACCTCTACCGGACCGCGCTCTCGGCAAATCATTTCATCGTCAGCTACAAGAAATTTGAAGGCGATATCCGGGATCGTTCCGAGCAGGTGGATGTCGTGATCGGCCGGAACGGAGACATCCTTGCCTGGCAGCATGAGATCCCCGAGTACCGCCCGGGGGCGTCGCTGAACGAAGCCGAAGCACGCACGATCGCCAAAGCGGGGTTGCAAACGCATCTCGGCGTCTGCATCGACAGCTTGGAAACGGTCCGGGTCTCACCGGAAAAGCGGGATGCGCGGACCGACTGGACCTTTATTTTCCGGGACGCGAAAAGCGGCCTGAAGGACGGCGACATCCGCTATATCGCAACGGTGAGCGGAGATAAGCTTAGCGGCGTAAAAACGCAGGTCCATATCACCGAAACCTGGGAACGCGCGCAAAAGAAAGAAAGCATCCTTCAGACGATCCTGTATGCGGGTTCCAGGGTCATCGGGTTCGGATTCCTGCTCAGCGTTTTGATCATGGGTATCGTTGCCTGGACCAAAAAACAATTCAATGTCACGATATTCCTTCTTTTTCTCTTTATGTTCATTTTTACTTCCCTGGCGCAGGGAGCGCTGATGTCCCAGGTGATCTTCGGACAGTTCCCCACCTCGGAGCCCCGCGCGAACCTGATCCTGACGCTCGCGATCAGCCTCGTTCTGGGCGCTGTGTTCAGCGGGTTCTTTTTCGGCATTCCGGCCGGGTACATGGCGCGCGCTCCGCTGCAGGTACAGCGGAACGAGAACCTGATCGCCTTGAAAGGGGTCGGTCTCGGGCTGCTGTTCGCCGGCGTGATGGCCTTTGCCCGGGGGGATTTTTACGGCTACGGACCCTTTGCGGTCCGTCCTGCGGATATCGACTCCCTGTCTCCCTTCCTTTCTTCGGTCCTGAACGGTGTGGAAGGCTATTTTATTATGCTGATCCGCCTGCTGGCGCCGGTCGTCATTGCAGACCGCCTCAGCCGCGGCTGGCAGGAAAAAAAGATCCCGGCTCTGATCCTGCTTCTCCTTGCCGGGTTCATGTTCGCCGGAAAACTGCCCCTGATCGGGTGGCTTGCCGGAGGCGTGGCGGCGGGAGTGTTCATGGCGGCCCTGTATATCCTCGTTCTGCGCTATAATATGATCTATCTGCCCATGATGGCCGCCACGGCGCTTATCCTGGAAATGCTGCAGTATCTGCTCGTGGATCCTGCGGTATTTACGATCGCCCATGTGCTGGTATCGGCGGCCGTCATTTCAGCGCTCGGGATATTCAGCGTTTGGGGCGTTTATCGCCTGCGCCTCCTGCAGCCGAAAAAAAGCACCTGATCATGCCGGACCCGCAGCCCGGATCCTGTGCGCTTGTTCCGGCAGTCCGGCAAGGAAACGCATCGCCGGAGATCCGCGCTGTTCACCCGGAACCTTTTTCCTTTTTCATTGTATTTGATTTGAATTACCTGTAATTTTTTTACATGATGCCCATGAAACGCCGCCGCCACATTATTTTCGCTCTCCTTCTGATCTTCGTCGGATCGCTGTGCAACGCCCAGGCCTTTCAGAAAAAATGGAAGATCGGGCCGGAATACAAGATCGAATACCTGATCCGTCCGGGCGCAGGAGCCGGGGAAGGGGAGCTCGAGGTCAGGCTGAGCATTCCTTACGATGAGATCCTCTTTGTCAAGAACAATGCGAATTTCAACGGGCGTTTCGACGTTTCCATCATGATCTTTGAAGGCAAGGAAAAGCGCATCAGCGAAAGCTGGGTGGAAAAGGCAACGCTGAATGAATTCAGGATCACGAATTCCCGGAAAAAAGCGTTCGACATTCAGCGCGTTTATCCCCTGCCGCCGGGGAAATACCGCCTGGAAGTGCTGGTCACGGACCTGAAGACCCAGAACCGCAGGAAGCAGGTCAAGGAGATCGACATGAGCCGCCTGAACGAAGGCTCCTGGATGATGGGAGATCTGTATTTTGTGGATGACGGGATCATTTCCAAAGACAGCAACGCGGTCCCCGAAGCCATTTATATCGCCTTTGCCGCATCCGGGATCAACGGCACCTATCCCTTTACCTATACCCTGCTTTCAAACGGAAAACCGCTGAAACAGGGGACCTTCGAACTGAACCTTGTCGCCCGGAAACACGAATACAGTTTTCCGGTCCGGACCGCGGACCTGAGCTACAATCAGTATTACCTTGTCTTGAAGACCCGCGTGGACGGGCACGATTACGAACGCAGCATCCCCCTGCGCATCGCATGGAGCGGCACGAACGCCCTGATCCCGAACCTGGACGAAGCGATCGAACAGATGCTCTATCTCTCCCACATGGGATTTTTCCCCGCCCGCGTTTATAAAAAAGCTTTGAACGGGAATACGGAAGAACAGAAAGCCTTCTTCACCGAGACATGGGATAAGATGGATCCCACCCCGGGCACCGAATCCAACGAACTGATGAACGAATATTATTTCCGCGTTCAGACCGCAAACCGGCGCTTTTCGGGACACAAGGAAGGCTGGCGCAGCGATCAGGGCATGATCTATATCATTTACGGAGAGCCCGACGCCGTCGAAGAACATTACATGGAGATCGACAGCAAGCCCTACATTATCTGGTACTATTACACCGTGAACCGGAGATTCATGTTCGTGGATTATACCGGCTTCGGGGATTTTCAGTTAACGGAACCCTTAAGCGAGTACTGATGGACAAATTTAGAAAAAAGATAGACAGGATCGACGACAAGCTGGTCAAGCTGCTCGATGAACGCATGGGGCTTGCTTTTGAGATCGGCAGGGTCAAGAAAGAAAAAAAGCTTCAGGTGCTGGATGCCGGCCGTGAAAAGGAAGTGTTCGAACACATTGAGTCGCTGCCCAAGGAAACAATACGCGACGATGAAGTGAAGGAATTGTTCGAGCACATTATCACGATCAGCCGCCGGCACGGCGAGCGGGGACTTCACTGATCCGGATGATGTTCCATCTTGAGTTCACCCATACAATCATACCCTGGTTATTCAGCGCGATGCTGCTGGCCTTTACCGCTTTGTGGCTCGTCCGCCACCATCTCAACACCTTTTATCCGCCTAAGATCCGTCTTGTTCTGTCCATCCTGCGCGGACTGACCCTTGTGCTTCTGGCGCTCCTGCTGCTGGATATGAAGATCACGGGCACCCGCATGCAGAAGCAGGACCCCGCGCTCGCGATCGTCTGGGACCTTTCCCGCAGCATGCGGTATGCCGGCGGACCGACCTTTTCTCCCGCCGATTTTCTGCAAAGCGACGCTTACCGGCACCTGCGCAGGGAATTTCGCGTGGACCATATTGCCGGAATGCGGTCCCCGGAGATCCTTACCGAAAGCGAGTTGCGCCGGTCCCCGCTTGAAGAAAATTTCACCGATTGCGGAAAACTGCTGCGATATGCGGAGGCCCGGGCCGTCTACGGCCAGGCGATCCTGATCAGCGACGGACAAAGCTATCTCGGGGAATCTCTGGAAGCCATCCGGCTTTCAAAAGATATGCGCGTTCACAGCCTCAGGGTAGGGGCGGCCGCGACGGGCGGAGCACCGCTCCTGCGCGGGGTTCGTTTGCCCGACCCGCTTTTCCGGGGCGACAGCGCCGAAGCCGTTTGGACCTTACACAATGATCTCTCCGAACCCTTCAGCGGTCTGATCGCGATCACGGAAGGAGAAAAGGAGATCTTTCGGGAAACGGTCGACCTTCCGGCCGGCCGCATGCGCGAATTTGCAACCCTCCTGGCGCCGGAGCATGAAGGGCCGCAAGTCTGGCGATGGCATTTCATTGACGGGGACGACAAAATTTTGTTGGGAACACGTTCCGCCACGGTCCGTCCCTCGCGGATCCGCGTCCTCTGTGATGACGATCCGGCAGACCGGGACCTTGCCATGGTCGCCACGGTTCTCGGACGCGAGGAGCGGATCGAACTTTTCCGCAGGGAAAGCTGGGAACGGGAGCATCCGGACGAAACGCCGGACCTGCTCATTCAGATCTGGCATCCGCAGCAGCAGCCTCTTTTGTACCGGGATATTCCCGCGATCCTGTTCTACCGGGAAAAGGGGGACGCCTACACGCCGGCCGCGGATCTCAGGATCAGCGAATACCGTCCGTATCTGATGTTCACACCCGATCCCGCCGAGAACGAAACCTACTGGCGGCAGCTGCCCCCCCTGCACGCGGCACCCTATTCGGGAGAAGGCCGTACCCTCGTTTCCACGTCTTCGGGGCAGCCCGTGATCGTGGAGGACTTGACGAACCGGCGGATCATCATTCCCGCCGCAGGACTCTGGCGCTGGCAGCTGGCGGCTTACCGGAAGCCCTGGGAGGGCGCCTACGGCCATCTCATCCTCGGCCTGGTCCGGGATATATTGTCCGCGGACGGAACAGGCATTATCTCGTTTGACAAAGACGAATACACCGCAACGCAGTATTTTCCCCTGCAATTCAGCCTCGGGGTCCGCGACCCCTGCCGCTTCAGGGACGTGTCCGCCCGTATCAGCATTTCCCTTCTGGATACCGCCCTTAACGAACTGCGCCGCATCGATCCTCCCCTGAACGCCGCGATCCATGAAGCGTTCACCCTTGCCGACAGCGGAGCCTACGTGCTGAGCGCACAGCTGTTTGCGAACGGACAGACGGTCGACCGCGACACGGCCCGGGTGCGGATCTTCGCCAATGATCAGGAGTCCGCAATGCAGGGCTGCGATACAGGGGCCCTCATCATGCTCAGCAGCCGTCACGGGGGAGTTTCCTTTTCGCTGGCGGAGGCCGACAGTCTCCGTGCCCATGTCCGCGGTGAAAAAACCTGGGTCCGGGTCACCCGAAGCTTCGAAGCGAGAAAGGCCTGGGGATTTTACCTGCTCATGTTCCTCATGATGTGCGCCGACTGGATCCTGAGGAAACGGAACGGGGGAATTTGATTCAGAAGACAGAAGACAGAAGACAGTAGACAGAAGACAGTAGACAGTAGACAGTAGGCAGGCAGTAGGCAGTAGACAGTAGGCAGAAGACCCTCCTGCGCTCTGAAGTATCGGAGCTTCGGAGGGCAGGCGCCAGACAGAAGACAGTAGGGAGTGATTA
>JAFGVT010000083.1 GCA_016937825.1 Fidelibacterota bacterium
AGAATTTATAATTTCATTGAATTGTTTTTGAGTGTGATATGGATCACAAATTGTGGCTTGCCACGCGAAGCTCGAAGATTTCTGAGGGTGGAATTATTTATATGCCCGTTCTTCGTTCATCTGGCGATGAACTTCGAAGGGCACACTTCGCTCTTCGAGCGAAGTGTGGAGGTGCCGGGAATCGAACCCGGGTCCAAAGCGGAGACCAACATGCTTTCTACGTGTGTAGATCCTTGACTGGTCTTGGTCGTTCCGGCTCAATGATCAAAACAAGGAACAACGCAGATCACTGTTTTTAACGCGGTTCACGTGATCACTGAACCGTGCGAGTCCGTAAATTGGCGCCCGCTCCGGGCCTACGAACAAAGCCCGGGCAGACGGCTGTCTAACTAATTAGGCAGCGTATGCAAAATTATCTGCATTTAAATTGAATCTCAGATTGATTAACGTGGGTTCCTGAATACCACGACACGCTTACATCCCGACCTGTCCGCCCTGTCGAAACCTTTACACCCCCATTTTCAATGAGCTGACGAATATAAGCTTTAACTTGGCCGAAGTCAATATGTTGCAAAAAGAATCGGTTAACATTGAATTTGTCGCGGGCACGGGCGCCGGAAAATCACCCCCTGAAGCAAAAGCGACAGCATGTCTGCCGTCGCTTTCGTATTTGAAATGGGAAATGTGCTTAAGAACGCATCTGTTTTGCGCAGATCTCCGCAGCTTTGATCAGAGGATAGGCAGCGGGTGATGCGGTCAGCATGGGCTGCGTGCCGATCTGAGCGACCAGCAGATCGTTCAGGGTCATGCCGCCCTGAATGGCGATGCCGATCACATTGATCAGCTCTCCGCCGCTTTTTCCGGCAAAGATCTCCCCGCCAAGGATCGCACCGCTGCATTTCTGAACGATGAGTTTAACGGTCTGTTTGGATGTGTCGTTGATGGAGCCGGGATGACGGTCGATACCGCTGAACGTCCCGGTTACAATGTCAAAATTCTCTTTTCTTGCCATGGCTTCCGTTAAGCCGGCAACGGCATAGGACATGGAGCCGATGCTGGTGGAATAAATGCCGATGGTCCCGCGGAAAGTATTTGACGTTGAGAGGGAATACAGATTCAAGGCGGCAACACGGGCTTCGGCGCAGGCGGTGGAGGCCAGCATGATCGTACTGGTCTTTCCGGTCGCGAAGTCATGTTTTTCGGCACAATCCCCTGCAGCATAGACATCTGCAACCCGGGTACGCATATAACGGTCAACTTTGATAAATCCGCACTCATTCAGTTCAAGACCGGCCGCCGCCGCCAGGGCGGTATTGGGTTTATAACCGATGGAAAGGATCACGGCATCCGCTTCCAGCTCGCTGCCGTTGTCCAGAAGAACCCCGGATACGGTGTCATCCCCGGTGATCGATTGTACCCGGGTATTGGTTAATACCCTTACCCCGCGTTCTTTCAGCTGTTCCTCTGCCAGTTGGGAGAATTCGGGATCAAAGGCCGTACCCATGACGTGAGGCAGTACCTCGATCAGTGTAACATCCTTTCCTTTTTTTCTGAATTCATCCGAGAATTCAACTCCGATGAAACCCGCACCCACAATGACGATCTTTTGAAACCCGTCCATGAGGCTTACCATTTCATCGAGATAGACTTTGTTCTTGGGAACAGTAAAAACGTTTTTCTTGTCTTTTCCCGGAAGGGATGACGGTACGAAAGGAAGGGAGCCGGTAGCAAAGATCAGCTTTTCATAGGAGATCGTTCCGCCTTTTTCCGTTGAGCAGCTCTTTGACTTGGTGTCGATGGAAACAACGTCGTCCACCCTGATATTGACCCCCAGTTTTTCAAGTCCGGCATCGGGTAAAATATTTTTATCGGTGCTGCCGACCGTCCCGAAAATGTAAGGGATCCCACAAGGGATCATGACTTTTTCTTCCCGGCGGATGATCGTGACATCCTTTCCCGGATTGTTGGACTTCGCCGTTAAGGCGCTGACAAGCCCGGCAGCACTGCCACCGATGATCAACACGTCTGTCTTCATTTTCTTTTCCTTCCGAAATAAATTTTTGAAAAAATAACATGGATGTTAAAAAAACAATTTACATAAACAAAATGTTTTAAAATATATTTTTCATGTCCTATCACGTCGCAAAATGATTATATTTAATCTTAAATTTTGCTGAAAGGTGCGAATTTTTAAAAGAAAAGAGGAAAAAGCATGAAACGACCGATTGTTCTGATCATCATGGTCAGTATGATCCTTCCCTTTGCATTTGCCGGAGAGATGGATCAAAGCAAACAGATCCCGACCCGTGATGAGATCCAGGAGCAGTACCGCTGGAACCTGGCGGATATTTATCCGACGCCCGAGGACTGGGAAAAAGATTTCGCACATGTTGAAAAAAACATCGACGTGCTGAAAAGATACAAGGGAAAATTGGGCAAATCCGCCTCGAATCTTGAGAAATGCCTGAGAGAATCCGAAGAGCTGGAGCGGATGCTGGATAAAATGTACGTGGCGGCGCATTTGCTGAAGGACCAGGATACAAAGAATTCGGCAAGCCAGGCCATGGCGAGCCGGATCGCCAGCCTGAACCAGCGCTTCTATCAGGAACGTGCCTTTCTCTGGCCCGAACTCCAGACGATCCCCGAAAAGAAGCTGAATCAATTTGTTCAGTCTTCAGACTATCTGCAGCAATATCGTCATGCCTTCGACGACATGGTCCGCCAGAAGGAACATATCCTGTCGGAGCGCGAAGAAGAATTACTGGCTATGGCGGGGGACATGGCCGCTGAATTCAGCGGCGTTCGGGAAGCCCTGACCCAGGCGGACATCGTTTTCCCCCAGGTAAAGGACGATGAGGGAGACCTGATTGAACTCTCCTACGGACGGTATGCCGCGCTACTCGAATCCAAGGACCCGGAAGTCCGCCGCAACGCCTTTAAGGGAATGTACGGCACCTTTGACAAGTTCAAGAATACCAGTGCGGCCGCTTACCGGGGTTCCGTAAAGAAGGATATATTTTACGCACAGGCCCGCGGCTACGACAGCTGTATCGAAATGGCCCTCGACGGGGACAATGTTCCGGTGGAAGTCTATGACAACCTGATCGCAACCGTACACGAATACATGGAGCCCCTGCATCGTTACATGAATCTCCGGAAAAAGATCATGGGCGTGGACGAACTGCATTTGTATGATACGTCCGTTCCGATCGTTGCGGAATCGGAAGTGAAGTACAGTTACGAAGAAGCCAAGAACATGATCATCGATGCCCTTGCGGTCATGGGCCCGCAGTTTCAGGAAGATGCAAAAAATGCCCTGAATTCCCGCTGGGTTGATGTATTTGAGACCCGGAACAAACGGTCGGGCGCCTATTCCTGGGGAACTTACGACACGCATCCCTATATGCTGATGAACTACAACGGGACCCGGAACGACATGTTCACCCTGATCCATGAGCTCGGGCATTCCCTCCATTCCTACTACACCAACCAGCGGCAGCCCTATGCGACGGCCAACTATTCATTGTTCGTTGCCGAAGTCGCTTCCACCTTCCTTGAAAACATCCTGATGAACTATATGCTGCAAACGATCGAAGACAAGAATGAAAAGCTGTCCCTGCTCGACCAGTGGGCGGATAATATTCAGGGAACGCTCTATACTCAGGTACTGTTCGCGGAGTTTGAACGCGAAGCCCACAGCCTGGCCGAACAGGGCATCCCGCTGACGGTTGAATCGCTGAGCAAGACATACTTTGATATTCTGAGTTCCTACTACGAAGGTGTCCTGGTTCTGGATGAAGAATATGCCCTGACATGGAGCCGTATCCCGCACTTCTTCCGCCAGTTCTATGTGTACAAATACGCCACCAGTATCTGTGCTTCAACGGCGCTCAGTAAAAAAGTGCTGGACAAGGAACCGGGAGCCATGGAAAATTACATGGATTTCCTGCACAGCGGATCCAGCGACTACCCGATCGAACTGCTGAAAAAAGCCGGTGTGGATATGTCGACACCCGAACCCATCGCCAACACCCTGGAACTTTACAACGATATCGTTACTCAGATGGAAGCGCTGCTGGCTAAATAAAACTGCTTCCCAAACAAATATAAATGACGTATCTTAAAAATCCCGCGAGGAACACCGCGGGATTTTTAACTTGACTTCAAAGGAGGAGTTTTTATGAAAAAGCAACTGGTTTGTTTGTGCGTCCTTCTTGCCACAGTTCCCCTTCTGTCTCAGGAAGACCCGGTAAATCCGTGGAAACAGGGCGGTCAGGGAGCTCTGAATTTCTCACAAACCGCCCTAAGCAACTGGTCGGGCGGCGGGATGAACGCCCTTTCACTGAACAGCTATGTGAACCTCCATTCAAATTATGCCAGGGACGCCATAACCTGGACCAATACGCTCGAACTGGCATACGGGATCGTGAACCAGGGCGGTGTGCTGCAAAAGACGGACGATAAGATCGACCTCGCCTCTCAACTAGGCTTTCAGGCGATGAACCAATGGAATGTTTCCGGACTTCTGGGCTTTAAAACCCAGATGACGCCCGGCTACAGCGATACGCTGCGTATTTCCGCATTTGCTTCTCCCGCCTATCTGCAGGTGGCAAGCGGACTGGAATACAAGCCCAATGACGACATCAGTCTTCTTATTGCTCCACTCAGCGGCAAAATGACCTTCGTGCTGGATCAGCAGCTGTCGGATGCCGGCGCATACGGCGTAACGGCAGGGAAAAAAGTACGCGCGGAATTCGGCGGCCTTATCCGGTTCGCCTTCCGTAAGACATTGTTCGAAAATGTGGTGTTCCAAACCAAATGCGAGATCTTTTCAAATTACCTCAACAATCCTCAGTTCATGGATGTCAACTGGGATCTGATGCTGTTGATGAAGATCAATAAATTCATGTCGGCGAACCTTTCGACTCAACTGGTTTATGATCATGACTACAGCATCAATGTCCAGCTAAAGGAAACGATAGGAATAGGTCTTTCCTTCTCCTTCTAGGAGAGGGATCCGCAACGAAACAGCAGGAGTTTAACATGATAATCCGGCCTTTATCGAAAGTACCTTCAGCACGGGTGGAAATGGAGGGCGTCAAGGGCGCCTTTCGCCAGGTTCCCATCGGGAGGGCGGAGGGAACGCCGCATTTTTCCGTCCGGGTTTTCACGCTGGAACCCGCGGGTCACACACCCTACCACGCGCATGAATCAGAACATGTCAATTACATCATATCCGGATCCGGCTTTCTTGTAGACGAGAAGGGGAATGAACATCCCATAACGCGCGGAGATTTCTGTCTCGTATCGCCGTGGGAGAAACACCAGTTCAAAAACGATTCCCCGGAACACGATCTCGTCTTCATTTGCGCCGTCATGAAAGAATTCGAATAGGAGAAAAGATGAAACGCAGCACAATGTTAATAGGGATCCTCATGTTGATCCTGGCGGGATGCGGCAGTGTCTCTGAGTCGGTAAAAAAAACCGGGTCTTCGTCGTTCAACCGCATGATGCGCGATATTGATGCGCTGGTCAATGATGAGGTCTTCTCGCATGCCCACTGGGGCGTGCTCATCAAGTCCCTTGATAAGGATGAGGTCTGGTATTCCCAAAATGCCGAACGTCTCTTTATGCCCGCATCGAACAATAAGATCCCGTCAACCGCCCTGGCATTGAAGGTCTTGGGTCCGGAATTCAGGTTTGAGACCCACGTTATAAGCAAGGGCGCGATCACGGACGGTGTCCTGAACGGCGATCTGGTTGTGTGGAGCAACGGCGATCCGACGATGTATGAACGGTATCTGGGCGATTCCCGGGCTGTTTTCCATGCCTGGGCGGATACCCTGAAAGCGCAGGGAATACGACGGATCAACGGAAATATCATCGGCGATGACAATGCCTTTGACGAGGAATATATGGGCGAAGGCTGGGCCTGGGATTATCTTCAGGTATGGTATGCCGCTCAATTCGGCGCGCTGCAGTTCAACGAAAATTACGTTGATGTCAAGATCGTTGCTCCCGCCGACATGAACGGTTCGGTCGAACTGATCCCGAATTGTCCGAGTTCGTATTACACGCTGATCAATGAGATCGAACTTGTGCAGGACGGTCCCAATCGCATCAGCATGGATCGTGCGCCGAATTCAAACGTGATCACCTTCAGCGGCCAGGTGCGTGCCGGCGCCGACACCCTGGAACGGACGCCCACGATCCACAACCCGACAAAATTCTATGTGCATGTGTTGACGGAAGTGCTGAGGGAAAAAGGCATTGCCGTCAGCGGCAAGGCGCTTGATTGCGACGAACTGCCGCAATGGAAGCATGCCCCGCTGGATCCCCGGTATACGGAACTCGCACACTATTATTCGGTGCCCCTGTCCGAAGCGGCGGCCCGTCTGATGAAACGTTCCCAGAACATGTATGCGGAAACTATGCCCCGGGTCACCGCCTGGAAGCAGACCGGCCTCGGATCGATGGATGCCGCCCGAACGATCATGGATTCGGTATGTGCGGGGTTCGGCATCGAGCCCGGATCCTGGGTGTATGCGGACGGCTCCGGGCTGACCCGCTATGACTATATCAGTCCCCGGATAATTATCAAGATCCTTGAAGGCATGTACAACAGCGAGCATAAGGATGTGTGGATGTCGGCATTTCCCGTTGCCGGCGTGGACGGGACCCTGAAAAACCGCATGAAAGGCAGTCCGGCGGAAGGGCGTGTCCTGGGGAAGACCGGAACCATCGCCAATGTCCGCGGTTTGAGCGGCTATACGCAAACGGCAGCGGGCGAAACGATCGCCTACTCGTTTTTGGTGAACGGGCACCTTGTCAACGACGCCGAAACGGAACGCATCACCGACAGCATTCTAAAACTCATTTGCAGCTATAAATAAGTATGAAATACCAAGCCTGATCGGCAGATGCAAAAAACCACCCCGGAAGCCTACGGTAAGTCAAAAGGCTGATTGCAAACGGCTAACAGCAAACAGCTAACAGCTAACGGCTTACAGCTAAAAGCTGATAGCTAAAGGCTGATAGCTAAAAGCTGATTGCTAAAGGCTGATAGCTAAAAGCTGATTGCTAAAGGCTGATAGCTAAAGGCTGATAGCTAAAGGCTGATTTCTAAACGCTGTTCGCCGTATCAGATTTCCGCCAAAGGCAGCTGCACTGTGAAAACGCTTCCTTTTTCATACTCGCTTTCCACCAGGATCTTCCCCCCGTATTCGTCGACGATCTTTTTCAGGATCGTGGTGCCCAGTCCTGTTCCGCTGATCTGGCGGGTATAGCGGTTCTTGGCACGGTAGAATTCCTCGAAAAGACGTTCTTTGTCTTCTTCTTTCATTCCGATGCCGGTATCCCTGACACGGAGGCTCAGGAAAGGACCGGTGCGGGTGGCGATGACGTCAATGTCGCCCTTGTCCTTATTGTATTTGATCGCGTTGGAGATGAGGTTCGTATAGACCCTTCGGATCTCTTCCCGGTCCGCCCGGATGAAAAGTCCTTCTTCGATATCCACCTGAAGCTGAAGGCTGCGCGACTGAATGTCGCCCTGAAAAAAATCAAGCGTTTCCCGGAGCAGTTCGCCCGCATCAAAGCGTTCGATCTCCCGGCGCACCGTCCGGTTGTCCATCCGGAAAATATTCAGCAGGTCCTGCAAAAGTGCCAGCATCGCCTCACTGCGGCTCAGGGAACGACGCAGATAATTTTCATACAGGGCGTCCTCGTTGCCCAGTTGGCGTTCGACGACCATTTCAAGGTAACCTTTGATGGCCCCCAGCGGCGCTTTCAGTTCGTGGACGACCATATTGATAAATTCGGATTTGGATAACTCAAGCGCCTTGATCTCGCTGATATCGCGCAGGACAGAAACAACGCCCAGGAGCTGTCCGCCGTCGTCGATGATCGGAGTGGAATTTGCCATGATCACGAGCTTGGCCGGCGGTTCGATCACGATCTCTTCCTTGATGGAACAGCTGCTGTTCTCGTTGTCCATGATGCCGTTGATCTGTTCCTGCAGTTTTTTCGGAAGGATCTCAAATATTGTCTCGCCGACCGGGATATCCCGCGTTACGCCTACAAGCTTCAGGAAGCGGGGATTGGTAAAAATAATCTCCCGGCGCTGATTGGTGATGATCAGTCCGTCGTCGATCGAGTTGATCACGGAACGAAGCCGGGACTGCTCTTCGGAGATCGCGACCAGGTTCCCGTCCTTTTCATCCTTCAGCCGGCGGGCTTCCTGAATATACCAGCGGCGTTCCAGGGCGCGGGGGATCAGGCGCTCCAGCTTGTCGTGCCGGATGGGCTTTTTCAGAAAATCATATCCGCCCATATGCGCCGACTTCATGATGATATCGATCCCGGGATCATGCTCCATCATGACACAGATCGCCTCGGGGAAGATCTTTAATATGGCCGATAGGATATCCAGTCCCTGCATATCGGGAAATTCGGTCCCGATCAGGTAGAGGTCGTATTCCTTTAGTGAGGCCTTTTTAATGCCCGCACGGCCCGAAGTCTCGATCTCCAGGGTATAGGTGTCGCCGACGACCTGCCGGATGCTGTCGATCACACGCGGATCGTGTTCAATCAGAAGAATATGTGCGCCTGTCAGTAACATGCGTAATAATATTGATAATTCGCTTTAAAAGACAGCGTTTTTTATCTTTTGATGCAAACCCGGGCCGGAGGGGAAACACGATCGCCGGAAGGGGATCTTTCGTTCAAACCGGACGTAAGACAGGGGATAAAACTGATAACAAGCTTTCTTTTTTCCCCGGAAAGGCATTATATTTATAAATTTGGAACCAGTGGAAATAACATGTTAACCCCGGGCATCCTAGCAAAGTGAGATCCTACAAAATAATCGCGGGACTGCTGACAATTTTTTTCGTCTGGTGTTCGGCGGCAAGCGACCCCATTGAACTGCTGAATGCCCAGACGATGAGAAAGGTCACCAAAGGGTCCGATACGGCCTCGGGCAAAGCCGAAAACACGTATATCATGTTTGACCGGGACGTCCACCTGAAACAGGGCGACGTGCATCTGTATGCCGACCGCGCCTATCAGTATCCGGA
>JAFGVT010000084.1 GCA_016937825.1 Fidelibacterota bacterium
CTGCTCGGCCTGAAATACCACGGTCCTTTTGACGAACTGCCCGCCCAGAAGGGCGTGGAGCATGTCGTGATCGCCTGGAACGAGGTCAGCGACAGCGACGGGACCGGCATCGTGCACATTGCCCCGGGCTGCGGAAAAGAGGACTTCGCCCTGTCCAAAGAGAACGACATTGCCATTATCGCACCCATCGACGAGTTCGGGAATTACCTGGACGGCTACGATTTCCTGAGCGGCAAGAACTGCCAGCAAGTCAATACGGAGATCTTTGACGATCTGAAAGAAAAGGGCATCTGCTACAAGATCGATCAGATCCACCACCGTTATCCCACCTGCTGGCGGCACGGGACCGAACTGGTCTTCCGTCTGGTGGACGAGTGGTTCATCTCCATGGAACCTATCCGCGAGGACATGATGAAGGTGGTCGGCCAGATCACCTGGATCCCCGCCTGGGGTTACGAGCGCGAGATGGACTGGCTGCGCAATATGGGCGACTGGATGATCTCCAAAAAACGCTACTGGGGCCTGAGCCTTCCGATCTGGCAGTGCCGGGACTGCGGTCACTTCGACGTGATCGGCGGCAAGGAAGAGCTCAAAGAGCGCGCCGTTTCGGGATGGGAACAATTCGACGGCCGTTCGCCGCACAAACCGTATATCGACAATATTGAGATCCGCTGCACGAAATGCGGCGGCAGGTCCGCACGCATTCCCGATGTGGGCAATCCCTGGCTGGATGCCGGGATCGTGCCCTACAGCACCATGCACTATATCACCGATCCCGATTACTGGAAACAATGGTTCCCCGCGGCATTCATCACCGAATCCCTGCCCGGACAGTTCCGGAACTGGTTCTACTCCCTGCTGGCCATGTCTACCGTGCTGGAGAACACCGCGCCCTTCAAGACCGTGCTGGGTCATGCCCTGGTCAAGGACGAGACCGGGAAGGACATGCACAAGAGCGCCGGGAACTCCATCTGGTTCGAGGACGCCGCGGACAAGATGGGCGTGGACGTGATGCGCTGGATGTACACCGCACACAATCCGGAACACAACCTGAACTTCGGTTACGGTCCCGCGGACGAGATCCGCAAGAAACTGCTCACGCTCTGGAACATGTATTCCTTCTATATCACCTATGCCGAGATCGACAATTATGACCCCGGCAAGCAGCAGATCAGCTACAAGGACCTGAACGAACTCGACAAATGGGCGCTGGCAAAGGTCCATGATTTCGTCAAGGAAGCCCGGGACGATTTTGAAAACTACCGTGTCGACCGCCTGATGCGCAAGTTCGAGTCCCTGCTGGACGAGATGTCCAACTGGTACGTCCGCCGCAGCCGCCGCCGTTTCTGGAAAAGCGAGAACGACGGCGATAAATACGGCGCCTATTATACCCTTTACACGGTCCTCAAGACCCTTATCACCACGGTCGCGCCCATCCTGCCCTTCGTCACGGAAGAGATCTACCAGAATCTGGTCCTCTCCGTGGACGGGAACGCACCGGAAAGCGTGCATCTGCAGGATTTCCCCCTCGCCGACGAAGCGATGATCGATCCGGAACTGCTGAACAAGATCGACACCATCATCAAGGCCGTTGAAATGGGCCGTTCCGCGCGGAACAAGGCGAACATCCGCACCCGCCAGCCGCTGGCGAACATGTTCTTCAAGGCGAAGAACGAAAAGGAAAAAGCATATATCATCGAACTGGCCGGTCAGATCAAGGAAGAACTGAACATCCGCGAGGTAACGCTCGTCGACAATATTTCCGATTACGTCACGTTCGACGCCAAACCCAACTTTGTCACCCTCGGAAAAAGGATCGGCAAGGACATGCCGAAAGTGCTGGCCGGACTTAAGGCCATGAACGGCGCGGAACTTGCCGAAAAGGTCCGTAGCGGCGAAAGCGTCACGGTGAACGGCATCACCCTGGAACCCGCGGACATCCTGATCGGCATCACGGAAAAAGACGGTGTCGCGGCGGTCGAGGACAAGGGTTACGTGGCCATTCTTGACATCGCGCTCACCGACGACCTGATCCGCGAAGGCCAGGTGCGCGATCTGGTCCGCCACATCCAGACCCTTCGTAAGGAAGCCAATTACAACGTCGACGACCGGATCGCCGTCGCGATCGCGGCAAGTCCGGAGATCCTGGCCGCCGTCGGGAGCAACCGCGAGTATCTGGAAGCCGAGACCCTGGGCGTCTTGACGCAGGATGTAAGCGGTGAAGGGGTCTCATTTAAAGAAATAAACGTTGGAAATGAAGTAATAATTATTAATATTAAACGAGTATAAAAGACAGGCTAAAAAAGGGAAGAGACATGTCCGAAGTAAAACGAAAAGGACCCAGGCTGACTAAAACGCAGCGGAATCATTTCCGCAAGGTCATCCTTGAAAAGCGCGAGGAAGCGGTCCGTCAGATCGAAACGAAGCGCGAATCATTCATCGACAGCTCGCCCGGCAGCAGCCAGCTGGATTCCAATTACGCCTACCACATGGCCGATGTCGGCACCGACGCGCAGGAACGCGAAAAAGCCTTCATGCAGTACGCCCGCGAGAACAAATTTCTGACCTTTCTCGACAAAGCCCTGGACCGGCTGGAGAACGACCCCGATTACGGCTATTGCAAGGAATGCGGCGAACGCATTCCCGACGAACGCCTCGAGGAAGTCCCCCACACCTCCCACTGCGTCAAATGCAAATCCCGGATCATCTGACCGGGTTGAACATAAGGTGACACCGCCCCTTCCGGGGCGGTTTTCATTCGACGGCATTTTTTACTGAACGCTCCCTGCGGCATCACGCGCCGGGAAACAGGTTCCGGCAGGCTTTTCCGTGCTTGTTCCGCGTCGCCGAGGACGGTATTAAGCAAAAATTTAATTGTGATACTTCGGATAAAAATTTACATTTAACCGGTTTTGAAGCGCTTAAAGAACGGATTGGTCAATGAAACGCAGGCTCCTGCCCCTACTGATGCTCATACTTTGCGTTGCCGCGGGATATGCCTTGCCTCTGCGCACCGCGGTTGCCGGAAAATTTGCCGATCCCCGGCCGGCGGACGCGAATGAGCGCCAGGGTGTCCGGAATGACAACTCCCTCCTTTTCGCGGATACGCTCTTTGCCGACCTGGACCGCGACGGTCTCACCGACCGCGTCAGCGTGACGGACGGTCTCCGCATCGGATTCGCCCGTGCGGACGGGAGCGAAAAAACCGTTCTGCTTTCGGAAGAAAACGGGAAGATCGCGATCAGCGACATGGACCGCGACGGCATCCCGGACATTCTCCAGCAGCAAGGCCTGCTGGGCGGCATCCTCATTTACCGAAACCAGTCCATGCCCGCGCTTGTCCCGGAGACCTATGTCCTGAACGAAGATGAAGTCCTGCGTATCAGCTACCGCTACGAAAAAGACGGCAAAGGACCTCTGAATTTCATCACCTCGATCAATTCAAACAATATTTACATGCTGCGGGACAGCAGCGGACTGACCCTTCAGCCCGTTCCGGACTGGCACGGATCCGCCGAACTGACCGTAAGCTATCGGCGGGGCTCCCTTGCGGACACCCTGCGAATGCCGGTGACCGTCCTCCCGGTGAACGATCCGCCGCGCATCACGCCGTTCACGGACCCTTATGTGATCAACGAAGACGGCGAATTCACGATTTCCCTGCAGGAGCTGCAGGAACGGGTCGTCGACCCCGACGGCGATGACATAAATATCCGTCCGTGTTTCCCGCGCAGGGAACTGAGGCAGCAGGATTCGATCTTCGTCTACCGGCCGGCGGAAAACCGCTTTGGGCCCGACACCCTTTGCTTTGAGGTCTCCGATGGAACGGTACGCGATACGCTGCGTCTCGCCGTTACCGTTTTGCCGGTCAATGACGCTCCGGTTTGGCGGGCGATCGGCGACCTGGTTTCGCCCGAAGACGAGCTGATCCGAAAGCCGTATTCATTCCTTTATGACCATGCGGAGGACCTCGAAACTCCCGACAGCCTGCTCCGCTTTCACGCGCATTCCGGGAAACACGCCGCCATTTCCACCGAAGGCGGCCGGGTCACGATCGTTCCCGACGAGAACTGGTTCGGCACCGACACCCTGATGCTGACGGTACGCGATGAATCGCTCTCGGATACCGTATTCCTGCGCGTGATCATAACGCCCGTGAACGATCCGCCCCAGCTGTCGAAACTGCCCGTGATGACCTTCAATGAAGACGACACCCTTTACATTGACCGCGGCGAGCTCGAAAAATATGCCTTCGACGTGGAAACCCCGGACGAAGAACTGAAGTGGCAGGTTCGGCGCCTCGGGAGCATCCGCGCTTTCTATAACGGCGAAACGGCGCGGCTGGTCGCCTCGGAGAACTGGTTCGGCACCGATTCCGTCGAGATCACCGTCAGCGACGGCGAGATCGCCGTCAGCCGCAATGCCGTCATCCGCGTCCTGCCC
>JAFGVT010000085.1 GCA_016937825.1 Fidelibacterota bacterium
CTATCCAAATAATCCCGTTATCCTGTCAAAACGCTATCCAAACAATCCTGTTATCCTGTCAAAGTCCTTCATCCTGTCATCCCGTCAAATCTTCCATTCCGCCGAGAATAATCTCTTTTTATTTCCTGCTCCGAAACGTAAATTCACTCATGGCAAAGATTCCCGAATACACGATCGAAAAGATCAAGGACTCCAACGATATCGTGGATGTCATTTCCGCGTATCTTCCGCTGAAAAAGAAAGGCGCGAACTATTGGGCGCGCTGTCCCTTTCACGATGAGAAGACGGCCTCGTTCAGCGTCAGTCCCTCCAAGCAGATCTACCACTGTTTCGGCTGCAGCGCCGGCGGGAACGTGCTGAACTTCGTCATGGAATACGAGAAACTCAGTTTTACCGAAGCCCTGAAAATGCTGGCGGAGCGCGCCGGAATTCCCCTGGAATTTGAACAGGTCTCCCCGCAGGAACAGAGCGATACCGGCAAATTGCGCGACATGCATGAGCGTGCGATCGAGATGTATCATCAACAGCTGTTCTCCCCTTCCGCCAAACACGCGCTGGATTACCTTCTGAACCGCGGGATCAAGGAAGACACGATCCGGGAGTTCAAGCTCGGCTATGCGCCGGAAAGCTGGGACTTCCTGGTCTCGAAACTTTCGGGTGATTACACGCCGGAACTGATCCAAAAGAGCGGATTGGCGGTCACTTCCGAAAAGGACGGACGTCTCTTCGACCGTTTCCGGGAACGCGTCATGTTCCCGGTCCATGACGACCGCGGAAATGCCGTCGGCTTCGGAGGGCGCCTGATGACGAACGAAAAGAGCGATGCGAAATACCTGAACTCCCCCGAAACGCCGATCTACAATAAACGCAAAATACTCTACGGACTGAACGTGACCCGCGAGCATATTCGCAAAGAAAAAAAGGCCCTCATCGTTGAAGGCTATATGGATTTTCTTCAGCTGTATCAGCACGGGTACATCAACGTCGTCGCCGGTTCGGGCACGGCCTTTACCCTTGAGCATGCCCGGCTACTGCGGCGCTTTGCCGACGAGGCCGTGCTTTGCTACGACAGCGACAGCGCCGGCCAAAAGGCAACGGTCCGCACCGGATTCAGCGTGTCCGCCCAGAAACTCGAATGCAAAGTGCTGATGCTGCCGAAAGGCGAAGACCCGGATTCCTACCTGCGCAAAGAGGGTCCCGAGGAGTTCTTTAAAAAACAAGCCGGCGCCCTGCCGTTCCTGGAATTCCTGCGGCTTCATTACCGGCCGGCCGCCATGTCCCCCAAGGAAAAGTCTGACACCCTGTCCGCCCTGCTGGAAGAGCTCCGCGGATTCGCAGACCCCGTATACCGGGAAATGTTCGCCCGGGAGCTCGCAAAAATGTTCCTGGTGGAAGAACAGACCCTGCTGCGCCAGCTGAACCGGCAGGCGGCGCGCAGCCCCGAGAAGGAAAGCAATCTTTTTATGGGGGACAAGCCCAAGCATTTCAAGAACCAGGGTGAATCCGCCGAATATTTCTTACTTCACCTGCTCGTGAACGGAGACCTGCGCGTCCGCAAGGCCGGCCTGCGCTACCTTTCACCCGCCCTCTTCTCCCACCCCTTTCTTCAGCAGGTCCTGAATGCCTTGCTCGGCGTGCTGGGAAAGCACCTTTCAATACCCGCCGGCCATATTCCCGATAAGATCGACGACCCGAAATGCCGCGGATTTGCGATCAAACTCCTGATGGAAGAACAGAATACCGTCAACCAGGAACAGGTCTTCATCGAAAGCCTGAAGCAGCTTGAACTGCAGATCCTGAAAGACAAATACGATCAGCTGACCACAGCCCTGCGCACCGCAAGCCCGGCGGAGATACCGGATATCATGAAAAAACAAATGGAGAACCTGGAAGACCGTAAACAGTTGAATACCCTGTATACCGAAGATATTTTCCGGGAAGTGGATCTATGAAATATTTTGCCCGCCTTGTTCTTTGTCTTTTATTTTCTTTGACCCTTTTCGCACAGGATCCCGGATACAAGGGCATCCATCAGGTCGAATGGGAAGCTCACCAGAATGATCCCGGACAAACGGAATTCTCAAAATCCCTGCCCGTGACCGTTCAGCCGCTGCAGAAGCGCAGCGTTGAGGAGCCCGGACTGACCCATGCCGTGTTCGGATACCTTCCGGACTGGGAGATCGGCTCCGCGCCGCAGTATCTGAACTATGATGTGCTGTCGCATATCGCGGTTTTCGATTTTACCGTTTCCACCTCCGGCAATATCATCGGCTATCCTTCCGGCTGGCCTTCCAGCTGGACGTCCATGATGAACACGGCGCATGCCAAGGGCGTGAAGCTGATCATGTGCGTCGTTGAATTCAACAAAGACGATATCAACGTCCTGATCAACGACAGCACGGCCTCGCAGAATTTCTACGAACAGGTCGCTACGCTGATCAGCACCTACAATTTTGACGGGGTCAACATTGACTTCGAAGGCCCCTATACCGCCGACCGCGGCGCGCCCATGAACGCCTTTATGCAGGGACTGAGCGATCATATCAAAACGCAGGTCGGGGAGGAACAGGAGATCTCCTTTGCCGGTCCTGCCGTGAACTGGAGCGGCTGGGACCTGCCCGGACTGGTGGACGCCTGCGATTATGTTTTTATCATGGGATACGCGTACTGGTATAACGGTTCTTCGACCACGGGCCCTTGTGCGCCGATCATGGGCTCCGGCATCAATCTGGTGCAGACCCTCGTCAACGCCAGCAACGGCTACGGCGCCTGCGACCCCGCCAAACTGATTCTCGGCCTGCCCTATTACGGGAACCGCTGGCCGGTCAGTTACAGCGAGCGCAACACGGAAGGCGCAAGCACCCTCGGAGGCGGCTCCTCGGTCCTGTACGCCTCCGCCCGGGACCTGTTCGCCGCCCACGGCACCCGCTGGTCCTCCCGCTATGAAGACAGCTGGACCAGCTATCTAAGCGGCGATGTCTGGTACCAGGCCTGGTGCAACAACGCCCGCGCCCTGGACCCCAAGGAAAAACTCGTGTTCTCTCACAATCTCATGGGCACCGGCATGTGGGCCCTGGGGTACGATGACGAACATCCCGAACTGTGGACCCTGCTTCGCAATAATTTCTATCATTACCCCGACCATTATCTTACGGACAATTTTGAGAACGGGCTGGACCATTTTTATCTCGCTCCGGCCTACAGCGGGTCCACGCGCGGCATTTCAACCGCATCGGCCGCCGGGCTCACCGCGGAAACGGCCTATCGGGACACCCAGGCGCTCAGGATTACGCTGAAAGACGATGCCGTCAGCAGCGAGAACTGGCGCGTCCGTTTTCTCTCCGGCGGCGGCTCCCCGGTGAATAATGTCCGTCTCCCGCGGGACCGCGAGATCCGCATTGCGCTGAAAACGGATCAGGCGGGCGCCGAGATCGCCCTGATCATCGATGACCAGTACGGCCAGATGGAGATCTCGGCCGCACAGCCGATCCTTGCGGACAATAACTGGCATGAATACGCCTTTGACCTCAGGCCCGCCGATGTCTGGGAAAGCTATTCCGGCGGGAACGGGAGCATCGACGCGTCGTACGTCACCCTGGACGCCCTCTACTTTACGGCACCCGACCAGCCGGCGGACCGCATCATTTATTTGGATGCGGTGCAGAACAATCTCCAAACGGACACCCTGACCTTTACCGTCAGCGGGTATGTTTATGAAGAAGAGACGCCTGTCGCAGACGTTGCGATCGCCGACACCTTCACGAATACGGCCGGATATTTTGAACGGACCTTTCCCTATGGCGAAAGCCTGGTGCTGACCCCCGTGAAGACCGGCCTGTCCTTTACGCCCGCCAGCTACAGCATCCCGCTGCTGAATGAAGATGCTTCGGTGACCTTCGCCGCCGCCCCGACCGCAGCCGCCGGATACCCCGACGGTTTCCGGCTCCTGCCGAACTACCCCAATCCCTTTAACGGAATAACGACCCTTGCCTACTCCCTGCCCCGGGATGCCGAGATCCGGATCACGGTGTTCGACATGCTGGGACGTCCCGTTGCCACGCTCATGCAGGGTCCTGCCGCGGCCGGCGAACATGCCGTCAGCTTCAACGGCGGCATTCTGCCCAGCGGCGTGTACGTCGCGGCCCTCTATGTTGACGGCGCTTCCTGCGGGGTCCAGAAAATGATCCTGCTGAAATAGCCGGTCCCGGCTTAAGATAAAACCCTGTCTTCAGATTCTTTCCGCACGATCAAGCCTGAAAAGCCTTCGCTTATCCGGAAAGCAACATGCCTTGAAAACGATGAAGCGGAACAGCTTCCGCTCAGACCGGACCGCCGCAAATGAATGAAATGAAGGGAGTGACTGTTTTTTCCGGCCGCAGCCGGCAGGCCGGAGCGCTATCTTACGAACAGAACGGTGCGTTCGTCCGAGAAAGACATTGAGGTGAAAGCCCCGAGAGAATTCTCGATATTGATGCGGAAATCGTTGATCGCCGGGTAGCGGATGAAGCCGGTAAGGAAGTTCATCTCCTGCAGGCTCGTATAGTCCAGGTAGGAGTTGGAATAGGCGACCACTTTCACCGTCAGTTCAAGCGTGTCCAGCAAGGCATAGCCCGTATCAACCCAGACGGAATCGTGCAGCATCTCATAAAAAGGATCCGGATTGAACAGGATGTCATAATTGCTGGTGTCGTATTTCCAGAACGGTTCACGGACCGTAGAATTGTCAAATTCATAGGTATAGGACCAGTCGCCCCAGGAACTGTGGTAGGTATAGTAAAAGATCACGTCATACGCCCCGCCGTTGTTGCTCCAGGAAATGCTGTCCGAAGGATCGGACAGCGAGATGAGCAGGGGGCCGGTTTCCCCGTCCGTCCAGGTGATCGGGGACAGCGCTTCCTCGCTGGCGGTCGCGACGCCGAATGCTTCCGTCTCCACATACAGGTCGTAGATCTCTCCGGTCACGATCGTGAAGTGGGTGTCAGCCGGCAGGTAGACGCCCTGCATTTTTTCCACAAAGGCGATCGTATCGTCGCCGTGCAGGAAAAAGACCCGGGCGTCGTTGACCGCATAGGAGGTGTCGATATAGAATGTCTGGTACCGGATGGTATCCCCGGAAGAACTGTTATAGAACTGATGATAGATCACACTGTCGAGTTCGTAGCGGTCCGGTTCGCCGAATCCGGTCGTTCGGTAAACGTAGACATAGTTCAGTTCCTTGTCCGCAACGGTCACGTTCGCGAAAATGTTCAGATAGGGTTCATGGTAGATGCGGACCTCTTCCAGATTGTCGCAAGCGCTCATGGCAAGCAAGAACAGCATAAAGAATAGTCGTGTCTTTTTCATCAGAATGAGAACTCCACGCCGAAGGTCGGCAAGATCGGGAACATCGTGACCGGACGCCGGTAGATCGTTGACGTATTGGTTTCGGGATCGAATTCGGCATCATAATTTTCATAGAGATAGAAGAACACGTTCGCGTGATTGGTCACGTTCATGACATGAAAATAATAGGTGGCCGTCTGCCCGAAGATCTTTCCCCGCCGGTTGATGCCGATATCCCAGCGAAAATAAGGCGGGTACCGTTCCCCGTTACGTTCTCCGTAGATCTCCATGCGGTCGATCCACCCGTTGATCGGATCGGTGTAATGGAAATTACCGTAGATCTGCGAATAGGGATTTCCCGTGCTCCAGGTCAGGGCCGAACTGAAGAACCAGCGTTTGTCAATGTCGTACTGCGCCACCACGTTCAGGTTGTGCGTGCGGTCGTACTTGGTCGGATACCAGCCGGCCGCCTCGCTTTCGCGTTTCATGGTGCGGCTGAAGGAATAGCCGATCCATCCCGTCAGATCGCCTGTCGTTTTCTTCGCCAGGAACTCGATCCCGTAGGAATACCCTTCCGCCTCAATGAAGGAGATCAGGCTTGCCCCTCCGATATCTTCGTCCATGGTCAGCAGGTGATCGTATTTTTTATAATACCCTTCCAGCGTGAACTGGATCATGTTATGCCAGTACTCCACGCCCGCGTTGTAATAGGTGCCCTTGCTGGGTTCCTGGTCGTGCTGGGTCGGGAACCACAGGTCGATAAAGCGGACCATTTCGTTCTCAAAATTCGCGGTCTGCAGGAACTGATGCACCGTACCCGCCGCCAGGGTGACGGCAAGCTGGTCCGTGATCAGGTATTTTCCCTTGATCCGGTAATCCGGATACCATGACTTCGTGTTGGCATAGCGGGTCAGGCGAATGCCGGGCTCAAAGATGAACAGGGGTGAGGGCCGGTATTTGTTCTGGATGTAAACGCCCCATTCCCTTGACTGATTGACGCTGTCCAGAAGGGTAAGGACATTCAGTTTGGCACCCAGGCTGAAATCGATATCCTTGTTGAATGCGCCGAAATAGAGCGTGTTCTTTTTGTTGACCAGCCAGGTCATGTCCACGCCTTCGGACCAGTCGGAAATATAATCAAAGATCTTCAGGCTCTGGTTGTTCTTCACGTCCACGGAATCGTCTTCATCGTAATATTCGTTTTTGATCAGGAAATCGATGTCGAACTTGAAGCGGCTGCGCGCCACAAAGAATTTTGCAATGAGGTCCGGGCGGATCAGCCAGCGGTGCTTCAGGCTGGTGGTGTTGTTGCCCCAGGTCCAGTCGAATCCGTAATATTCAAGTTCGTAACCGGGAGAACCGGGGGTTCCCTCCTTGAATTCCTGCTTGTACCACAGGACGTCGTTGCCGTAAAAACCGCTCAGGGTGGTGCGGTGCTTGTCGTTGATATCCACGTTCAGCTTTGCCTGCATGTCATAGAAATAGTAGGGGAAGCTGAAATCCAGGGGATACTCCGAGATCATGTTGTAGACCCCGCGCGCGGCTTCCCATATGGCATCAAAATAGGTTCGGCGGGCTGAGATCATAAAGGACCCGCGCGGAACAGGGCCTTCGAAAAGCAGCTTGGTCGAGAGGAGAGAAACGTTTCCGCTGCCGTGGAATTCCCGGGTATTGCCTTCGCGGTTCTTGATGTCCAGGACCGAACTCATGCGGCCGCCGTATTCTGCGGAGAATCCTCCCGCAATAAACTCGGCCTCCTTGATCGCGTCGGTATTGAAGGTGGAAAAGATCCCGCCGAAATGGTAGGGATTGTAAACGGTGATCCCGTCCAGCAGGATCAGGTTCTGATCCGGCGATCCGCCGCGCACATAGAGGGCGCTGGAGAAATCATTTCCGGTGCTCACGCTCGGCAGCATCTGCAGCGCGCGGAACAGGTCTGCCTCGACCAGAACGGGCACGGTGCGCAGCTGCGCCTGGTCCAGCGTAATGCTGCTGATCTTGATGTCCTGCTTGAATTTTTCACGTTCGGCCGTCACAATGACCTCTTCCATCTGGATCTCTTCCGAGCTCATCTCGAAATGCACTTTCACGCGTGCGGAAGACGCCACGTTGATCAGCTGTTTTTCAACTTTATATCCGATGACCGA
>JAFGVT010000086.1 GCA_016937825.1 Fidelibacterota bacterium
AAAGTCCGCATTTTCAACGACAGCGTGACCGTTTGGTTCGATGCCGGCGAATACAACACCAAAACAAAAGACCTCGACGTGGCTTCGCCGATCAGGATACTGTACGATACCCGGACATTTACCGCGAACGCCCTCGAGGGGAATCTTGACAACGATATCTACAGGGCATCCGGTCAGGTGGAGATCCGGGACAGCATTTCCTTCGCCCTTGCAGATTCCATCCTGTTCGACCGGGAAAAGGACCGCGCTTTTTTATACGGGAACGCCATGATGTCCGACACGGTGAACCATATCACCATGCGGGGAAGCGAACTGGAATATCATCTGGATACGGACCGTTTTTACGGACGCAGGGACGCTTCGGTCTATGAGACGCTCGATGACGGGACGAAGCGTTTCGAGGTCTTTGCCGGAACCCTTGAAGGGGATATGGAAAAAGGCTGGCTGATCGCGGTAGACAGTGTGTTCGTCCGGCAGGATTCTTCCGGGGCATGGTGCGACTCTCTTTTTTATCTCGATTCAACCCAGACCGTCTATTTTTTCGGGAATGCTCACCTGCAGTATCAGGACATCGACATGTACGCTCCCGCGATGACGCTCAACTTTCAGCGGAACCATCTGGGCAGCCTCATTGCCAAAGAAGATCCGAAGGTTACCCTTCGGGAAGAGGGGTTTTTACGCGAAACGGGCGGCAAAGCCGTCAGCCGGACCAGCGTGATGACCGGAAAATATCTGCAGCTTGAGTTCAACGCCCAGGACGAACCCGAATGGATGGACATGGCGGGGATGGTGAGTTCGGACTATCACGTTTTCAAGGATTCCGTGTATAAAGGCATGAACCGTATGACCTCGGATACCGTGCACATAGAATTCGAAGACGGAGACGTACGGGACCTCTTCGCCATTTACGGGATAGAGGGAAGTTTCATTCCCGACACCTCCTACGATGAAATGGATTCGACTGTTTACTACTATTGCGACAAGGCGCATTATGATCTGAGAAAAGACAATATGAAACTTTATCCGGGCTCGAATATGATGTACGGGAATATCAAACTTCGCGCCGATACCCTGAAGATCGACTGGAAAACCAACATCCTTTACGCACTGCCCCAAAAAAAAGGTGGGGAATTGCCCGAATTTATCCAGGGGGATGACCCGCCCGTTTACGGCGATCTTTTCGAATACAATCTGGATACGCAGCGGGGGAGGATCACCCGCGGAAAGACCAATATCAAGGAAGGGTATTATCACGGGAAAACCGTGCTTAAGACCGAAGAGGAACCGCTCTGGGTAAGCAAGGGTGTCGTGACGACCTGCGACCGGGACGAACCCCATTTCTGCCTGGAGGCAAAACGCATGAAAGTCATCCCGGGCGACCGGGTATTTGCACAGGATATCGTGTTCAAGATCATGGATATTCCCCTGTTGTACATCCCGAGCCTTTTCGTGCCCATTGAGGAAGGGAACCGCCGAAGCGGCTGGATCCTCCCGCACTTCGGCACGTACCCGACGAAGGGATGGGCGCTGGAGGGCGGGGGATACTACTGGGCTCCGAACGATTATTACGACGCCCGGGCAGTGGTGGATTTTTACGACAATCAGGGGATCACGGCCGAATTGCGCCAGCGCTACGCCTGGAAGGACCATATCTCGAATGGAAGCCTTACGGCAACGTACTGGAACTACTTCCTGCGCAGCACGACTTCAGCAGGGTATAAGATCAACATTGTTCACCCTCAGCAAATAGGACTGAAATCAAGTCTGAACATATCCGGGACCTTCACCAGCGACGCAAAGCATTTCACCGAAGAGCTTGATCAGGACGACCGGCTTGAGCAGCAAATGGTGTCCTCGGCTTCCTTCCGGACGACACTGGGACCTTTTTCCGTGAACGTGAACGCCTCGCGGACTGAGGACCTTCTGACCGGAACGACCAAGACCTCTTTCCCGCAATTTTCCATTTCCAAAGCCACCGCCAAAATAATTAAACGCAAAAATATGAGCGAACCGGAAAAATGGTACCATAAATTCACCTATTCAGTCCGCTCAGAGCTGAGCAACCAGATGACGCATATCTGGAACGCCTCCGATTCCCTTTTTATCGACGATACCCGGAATAAATTCCAAACCAGCGGCGGCGTGCGTTACAGCGATAAGCTGTTCGGCTTCCTGACCGTATCCCCTTATCTGAATTATTACGAGGATTGGACGACCCTTTACAAAGCGCCGGTCATGCGGAACGATTCCGCTTTGGTGGACAGCAACGGCACGCTGGTCCTTGAGGAAAGGAACGCCTTCAAACGCCGCGGACGCTTCGATCTGGGAACTTCGGCCAGCACGACCCTCTACGGGGTGTTCAACATCAATATCGGACCTCTCAAGGCCATCCGGCATACCATGACCATGAGCATGACATATCAGTACCAGCCCGATCTGTCCATGAATCCGGAATATGTTTTCCGGGGGATCGGGACGAACGGAGAGGAGGTAAAACACGATTATTTTACCGGTACGCTATTGGGGAAAACACCCGATTCCCAAAGCCAGACCTTCGTGATGAACTTCAATCACAACTTCGAATCGAAAGTCGTGTCACGGGACGGCAAGGAAAACAAGACCCTTTTTCTTAATCTGAAACACGGCTACAATTTCCTTGCCGACTCGCTGCGGAACAGTCTGATCACCGCAACATCCACCATTAAGGACCTTCCGGGGGGCATGTCTCTGAAGATCGATGCCGCATTCGATCCCTACGCCTACAGGATAAACAATGACGGGGTTTCGGTTACACGCATCGACCAATTGGCGGTTCCGCGTCTTACCAGTTTGCGGATAGGAACAAACCTGTCCCTGAAACCCGTGACGCAGAGGGAGAGAAAGTCCGAAACGCCGGGAACGGCATCCGATTCCGCGGATTATCGTGATAAGGGGAAAGCGCTTCAGGAACCGCCCCGCCTCAAGGTCGTTCCGGGTGCGGATGCGGGGTTCTCAAACTGGAGCATTACCTCGGGCATATCGTTTACCTCAACGGCCAGCAACCCCCTGAACATAAAGAACCGGCTGTTGATCAATACCACGGTGAAAGCAAATCTCACGCCGAAATGGAGCGGGAGCTATATCATAAATTTTGATGTTCTGGAACAAGCGATCACCGATCAACGTCTCACACTGACGCGCGACCTGCATTGCTGGACCCTGTCCCTCGACTGGGATCCCGGGGACAGCTTTTTTATCAGCCTGAACGCCAAGGCAACGATGCTGAAAGCACTGAAACTCGAAAAACGGACGGGAAGAAACTATTAACATGAAAGCGAAGAAATCCTGGATCAAGATACGCTTTGAAAAGGACCCGCACGTGTCGGAACGGCTGGACCGGATGACGGAACTTGGCGAGATCCCCTCGATGGAAGAAACCGATTTTGCCCTGTTCGTTCTGGGCGACTGGAACAACCGTAAAGCTCTCAGAAAAACACTCCGGGAGGCTTTCCCGGATACCGCCTGGACGGAAGAGGTTCTGGAAGACCGTGACTGGAACCGGGGCTGGATCGAGGGATTTCAGCCCATCCGTGTTCACGGCACCCTGTGGGTCACGCCGCCCTGGCATCTGGACCAGATCCCCGAGGGACATGAAACGGTCATCATCAATCCCGGAGCGGCATTCGGGACCGGGACTCACGAATCGACCCGGCTCGCCCTGCAGGCCATGACGGGACTGCTGAAAAAGGGAGACCGCGTCCTGGACCTGGGCTGCGGATCGGGCATTCTGTCGATCGCGGCGCGGAAAATGGGTGCAGGACGGGTGCATGCGATCGACAATGATCCCGAGATCGGAGACAATCTGTCCGAAAATCTCCGGCTCAATGCGGCAGCGGATATCAGCTGGGAAATACGGGATATTCTCGCCATGCGGGATTTTTCCTGCGATCTGGCGCTGATCAACATACAGAAACATATCATTTTGCCCCTTCTGGAGCGTTTTAACATTGCAAAAGGGACACCGGAACGCGTAATTTTAGCCGGTTTGCTTTTTGAACATCGCGGGGATGTCGAAACAGCTCTTGAAAGCAGTTCATACAAGGTTCTTGATGTCCTCCGCATGAATGACTGGATCGCCGTAAGCGCGATCCGCCGGAGTATTAATGAAAAATAAGTTCATACCGCCCCTCCTTTTTTTGCTTATGCTTTTTGCGTGGAACTGCGGTCCCAGCTATCCGGATGATACCGATCAGGAACCCTCCTATCCGGTCCCTGAATTAAGTGATCCTGTCCTGTCGTTCCATGACGAACGGGGCGAACTGCACTGCCGCATAAAAGCCCTGTACGATCAGGAGATCACGGAAATAACGGCCGCCCTTCAGCTGGAGGGCTTTGACGTATCAAATTTAACGATCACCCTGAATGATTCCGGCGCTCTGGGGGATGCCCTGCCGTATGACAATATGTTTACGCGGAATATTAACCTGAACCGTATCGATTCCGTGAACGGTGTCATCCGGGTCCGGTATTCCCTCTACGAAGAAGATTCTCTTCTGCAGGATCTTTTTGACACCCTGAATGTGATCGCCAACCTCCCGCCGGTGATCACCGGCGTCGTGATGCCCGATACGATCGTCCGGCCGCTCACCGGGACAAAAGACCTGCTGATCTATGTGCTCGTTGACGACCCGAACGGCATTCAGGATGTGATCGAAGGCTATTTTCAGGTCAGGAGCAATACGACCGGGCTCTGGGGCTCCGACTACAATCTGAACGACAGGGGTGAACTGGGCGATGCCCAGGCCGGGGACGGGATCTTTTCAAGCGGCCTGCAGATTTCGTCGCAAAACAGCGCCGTGACGAACTATTTCAGGTTCCGGGTCAAAGATACGGCATCCAATTTTTCTGCATGGAGCCTCGACTCCGTGGTGGTGAGGTAAGATGAAAAGATTTTATGACATTCTGTGGCTCCTCTGTCTGTTCTCGGCCGCATACGCCGTTCCCCTGGCAAACACCTTCACGCTTGAGGATACCCTGGTCTATGACGGGCTCGGCAGCAATTCCGTAACGGATATCGTTCAGCTCAACGACAGCACCTTTGTTCGCGAGCGGGAACGGACTTTCGATAAGTCATGACAGGGCAGAGACGATCTTTACCTATTATCCCAACGGGAATTCGGTATCCTACGGCGCCGTCACGGGCGTTGCGACGCTCGGTGAACATATCTGGATCGCGACCGCCTATGACACCCTGGTGCAGGAAGGAAGCTATTATACCGATTATCCAAAAGGGAACGGCATCAGCTATTCCCCGGACGGCGGCCTTTCCTGGCAGCGTTTCCCCCAGTCCGTAGACCGGCAGGAAGATAATTTCGAACTGCTTTTCGGAGATACGATCCCGGCGCTTCCCATCACATCAAGGATCAACAATCTGACCTACGACCTGGCCGTGCAGCTGACCGCTGCGGGCGATACGGTCTTATGGTCCGTCAATTTCGCCGGGGGGTGCCGGAGAAGCTTCGATAAAGGAGAATCCTGGGAACGTGTGATCCTGCCGCCGGACCGCTATGACGTTCTGGACGAGTCCACGCCCCGCGATTTCGACCTGAGTCCCACCTCCGGGGCTCTGGGTTATGAAAGCAATCTGAATCACCGCGCGTTTTCCGTCCATGTTTCGGGGGACACGGTCATTGTCGGGACAGCCAACGGGATCAACATTTCCCATGACGGCGGGACGGTATGGAACAAATACACCGCCCAGAATTCGGGGATCTGCGGGAATTTTATCGTCGATGTCACCCTGGGCGACGACGGGTCGGTCTACGGCGCGGCGCTGGCCACGCAGGGGAGCGAAAGCCAGGGACTGGTGGTATCGCAGCGCAATGTCAACGGGATGCTCTATTGGGATACCTACCTTTCCGGTTCACGGCTGTACAATGTTTTTGCGGGTCCCGGGGGCCGGGTCTTCGCGGCCGGCGAAAAAGGCGTCTGGTATTCCGCGGACGGCTGGAACTGGTACAGGATGAACGATATTGAAGATGAGAACGGGCAGCTGCTTCTGACGCAGAAGATTTACTGCGCCCTGGAAGATGATCAGGGCATGCTCTGGGTGGGAACGGCCGACGGCGTGGCCAGGTCCGCGGACCTTGGACTGTCGTGGGAGATCATTCGACGGGTAAATGCCGATTACCGCGACCCCCTTGAAATTTCGGCCTATCCCAATCCTTTTTCCCCTTCCAGAATGAATCAGTTGTACGATGACGGATATGTGCGCATCCATTGCCACGTGCCCTCGGCGGGGCAGTTGGATATCGATGTCTATGACTTCGGCATGACCCGCGTCAGGAACATCGCAGCCCGGATGGAGGTCGATGTTCAGGATATCGAAGTGACCTGGAACGGGAAAAACGGGATGAACCAGATTGTCGCGAACGGGGTTTATTTTATTCGCCTTACGTTTCATGACGGGACACAAGACCATGTTGCATGGTCAAAAATAATCATACTGGACTGATGAGATGAAAACCCTTTTAAAAATACTGATGCCGCTCCTTGTTCTGGGAGCTTTGACGGCCGGAGATGAAGCCGGAGGGACCGCCGGCGCCTACCTCAGGATGCCGGGGGATGCGCGCTCCGCAGCGATAGGCAATGCCGCGACGGCTGTTACCGGAGATGCGAACATGGTCAACGGAAACCCTGCCATCCTTCCCACGCTTACGGAAAGACAATTCTCCAGCTCCTTCCAATTCCTTACCCTGGACCGCTCCTATCAGTCCATCGCCTTTGGCGTGCCCCTGCCGCCCAACGCCGCCATGAACGTTTCCTGGATCCACGCCGGGGTCGACAATATTGCCGGAAGAAATTTTTCCAACGATTATACCTACAAGTATGTCTGGTCCCAGAATGCTTTTGTCATCGGTTTCGGCATCCGGATCGCCGAATGGATCGCGATCGGCGTATCCGGGAAAATACTTTCCGACCAGCTGGCATACTCTTCCTCGAGCGGTTTTAGCGCCGATATCGGGGTCATCGTCACCCCGTTCCGCCATCTGCAGCTTGGATTCGTTGTCAAGGACCTTTCCGGCAAGACGACCTGGGATACCTCGGGAGAGAATTATTCGGATTTTCAGACACGCCGGACCGATTATTTCCCGGGAGTCTATCATATGGGAATATCCTATACACTGCTTGAGAGATACCTTTTAAGTTTTTCATACAAGTATTCCGAGGATATCGAACCGACCTGGCATACCGGGGTTGAGGCGCGGGTGGGAGACGGCATTTTTATCCGCGCCGGGGTTGACAACGGCATTCCGGTATTCGGATTCGGGACCTTTTATAAGTTATGGAACACGATGTCAACCCGCATGGATTATGCATTCGGAACAAGCCGGGTTCATGAAGGTATCAGCCATCTCTTTACCTGGCTGTTCTATTTTTAGGAGATTTTGATGAAAAAGATTTGTATGGCATTTTGTCTGTTCGGATGGATGTTCGCCGGGGAAGGACTGCCCGTGCTGACGATGCCGGAACTGGCGCAGGAAGGCTATTTACCCCCGGCGTCCGCAAACGGACGTAACGAGATCAGCTTTTCCTATGCCAACTGGTATTATCAGACCAATTATTCCACGATCACCGCCGTTTATGATTCCTGGACCTTCGGGTTTAAAGGACTGATCTCGGGAAATATTGAAATTCGGGGGGATGTGCCGGACGACCAGCCGGTTGGAACGACCGCCTATTACAATACGGCACTCTATGCGGGGAAGAAATGGGATATCGACGATCACTGGCGCATCAAAGCTTCGGCAGCGCTGTTGACGGAACGCTTGTTCTATGCGGCGTCCTGGGGCGTTTCCCTGGATGCGGAAGCCGCCTTTGCCTTCAATGCAAACTACCGCGTACTGCTGGGTTTTGAGAATGTCGGGTACATGACCCCTTTGAACACCGTTCCCACGAAACTGCCCGGCAGATATTACGCCGGGGGCGAGGTCCTGTTTGATTCGTTCTGTCTTTCGCTTATCGGCGGCGTCACCGGCGGTATTGACCCGTTTATCCGATGGGGCGTCCGCTATGTCCATCCCGTTTTTGACCTGACTTACAGTTACGACAATATCCAGAGGATCCACCACGCCGGCGCGGACATTAAGTGGAATCAGTTCCGCATCGGTTACGGGCAGTATTTTCACACGGGTGGGCTCGGGTATCCCATGATGTTCACGGTGGGCATAATGTTTTAAACAGGAAATCATCAATGAAGACAGGCAGGTTAGCAGGATATTTGATCTTTCTTGGCGCGATGCTGATCTCGTGCGAAGGATTGATGCGGGATGCGGAAGCGCCGCGGCGTCCGTCGGAAGACCACTTTATTCCACCAACCAGTCCGGGGATCGTTTTTGCGAACCTTGAGAATGCGTTCACTTACCGCGAACATGACATTTACAGCCGTTGTTTTTCCGATTCCATGACGTCCGGTAAAACCTACCGCTTTGATCCGGCGCCCGTGAAAGCGGTCGTCTTTCCCTCCGGCTGGGATATCCGGAACGAGGAAATGTATTTTCAGGAGCTGCTTGCCGCCTGCCCGGCGGATTCGCTGCTGTTGCTGAGTATCGGCAACGATGATGTTCCCGACAGCGACGAGGGCGATTCCATCAGTTATCAGATCAACTACCACATCATCGCCCATCATACGCGTCAGGGGATCGACCGCGTGTTCCAGGGCAGAAGTTATATTAAGCTTGTAAGGAACACCCGGAATTACTGGGTGATCTACTTCTGGCAGGATATCCCGGTGTCAACGGATGCGACCTGGTCGGACCTGAAGGCCTATTTTTAAAGAAAGGGTTTACAATCGTGAACAGACATGAAAGAATACTGAAAAAACTCATTGTGCCGATGTCACTGGCCTTAGTGCTGGGCAGTTGCGCCAAAACGGATTTCTCCCATCTGGATCAGGTGGTGAAAACGGCGATCGAAGAGCGCATTTTTCCGGGTGCCGTCGTCCTGGTCGGTACCGCAGATGAGATCCTTTATGAAAAGGCATACGGACGTTATACCTATGCGGCCGATGCGCCCGTGGTGACCCCGGAGTCCCTTTTTGACATGGCCTCGCTGACGAAGGTCTTTGCAACCTCCATGGCGGTGATGAAATGCATCGATTCCGGACTGGTCGATCCCGAGCTGCCGGTCGTTCACTATCTTCCCGAATTCGACAATCACGGAAAAGACAAGATACTCGTTAAGCATTTGCTGATGCATAACAGCGGATTGCCGGCGTATGCCCGGGCCGGCGCATCTTCCGCAGAGACCCTTGACAGGATCATGAACATAGAAATGGTCCGGGAACTGGGCGACTACACCTACAGCTGCCTGAATTTCATCACGCTGATGCGCGTTGTGGAATCCGCAAGCGGAAAAAAGATGTGGGAATTTTATAAAGAAACGTTCACGGATCCCATGGGACTGCATCACACCCTGTTCTCGCCTCACGAAGCGATCAAGAACCGGTGTTTGCCGACGATCGGCGACAGCAGCGGCACGGAGATCAGGCTGCAAGGGAAAGTGCACGACCCCCTGGCATTTTCCCTTGAGGGATATTCGGGGAATGCCGGATTGTTCTCAACCGCTTCGGACCTGGCCGCTTTCTGCCGGCTGATGCTCAACGACGGGGTCTATAGAAACAGGACCTATGTAAAGCCTGAGACCATGATGCCCTTTAAAACGCTGCAGTCGGGCAGCCGTGCCTACGGATGGGGACTGAACAATTTCCGCAGTTCGGCGGGCAGCAAAATGGCGGAAACAGCGATCGGACATACCGGCTACACGGGCACCTGTGCCTGGATAGATCTTGAAAAAGGGATATTTGTGATCTTTCTGACGAACCGGGTATTCCCGCTTGATCAGAAATCCGTCACCTCGGTGCGGCGCGATGTGAACGATGCGGCCATGCAGGCCGTGTTTGGGATCTAGCCCGGCAGATCCGGATGCGGGTTGGAAATGCAGGAGAGGAACATGAACATCAAAAGATTTGTGATCGGAGCGATCGTACTGCCGGTCTTTATTCTCAACGCGGCGGTGCACAGCGAAGCGCTTTTCCGCGGTGAAGCCTTTATCGAAGGAGCTGAACGGTCTGAACCGCGCTTGATCCAGACGAACAAGGTTGAAACAAAGAACGACAGCCTGATATTAACGCACTATTTTCATTATCCCAATGGCATTTTATATGCGATGGACAGGGTTGTTCTGGTGAACAATAAACCCATGAAGAACCGCTTGGATTTTTTCGAGATCGATGAAAGCTCGATCATGGAATGCAAGGGGGACAAGGTCGAATTGACCTATCGGCATCACGAGAATGTGAAGACCGCCTTACGGGAGCTCCAGGAACCTCTGATCTGTGCTCCCCTGCAGCAGAAAATGATCGAGGAACGTTACGAAGAATTGCTGCGCGGCGATGAGATCCATTTCTATATCTTTGCTTCAGAGATCCTTCGCCTGGTTGACATGAAAGTAAAACGTATCGAGCATTCGGAATATGGCAGACCCGGGGTCATGGTCCTGGAAATGAGGCCGAAGAGCATTTTGATCAAATGGCTGGTCGGAAAGACCTATTACCTCGTTGATCTGAAAACCCGGAGATTACTGGAATTGCACGGGTTTTCGACGATGCGTCAGTGCGTGGATGAAAAATGGGAATATGTAAATATGGATTTCTACTATTCTTATAAATGAATTTAATTTTTAAATTTAACCGCTGCGATAAAAGCTTATCTTCTTTTTCCGCCCAGCTGGAATTTGCGAAGCCGGACGGAAAGCGGCGTTACTTCAACGACCTCATCCTCGGCAATGAACTCGATCGCCTGATCAAGAGTTAAGATCCGCGGGGCATGCAGGGTGATGGTCGCATCGGCGGAAGAAGCCCGCATGTTGGTCAGTTTCTTTTCTCTGACGATATTCACCGGCAGGTCCTGAGGCAGATTGCGTTCTCCGACGATCATGCCCTCGTACACCTTGTCTCCGACAGACACGATCAGATCGCCGCGGTCCTCCATGGCAAAACTGGCATAGGCGGTCACGCGTCCCGGGCGGTCTGCAACGATCGCTCCGGTGTTGCGCTGCGGAATTTCGCCGAACCAGGGTTCATATCCGTGAAAAATACTGTTGATGATGCCCCGTCCTTTGGTATCGGTGAGGAACTGGCTTCGAAAGCCGATCAATCCGCGGGAAGGGATGCGGAATTCAAGATGGGAATACCCCATGCCGTTGTTGACCATGCTCTGTATCCTGCCCTTGCGTTTGGACAGCTTTTCCGTCACCACGCCGATGAACTCCTCGGGAATGTCAACGAAAACATGTTCGACCGGCTCATGCACCTTGCCGTTGATCTCGCGCGTAATGACATGCGGTTTCGAGACAAGAAGCTCAAAGCCTTCCCTGCGCATTGTCTCGATCAGGATCGCCATCTGCAGTTCGCCGCGTCCGCAGACCTCGAAGGCATCGGCGCGTTCGGTGGGGAGGACGTTGACCGAGACGTTGCTCAATACCTCTTTTTCCAGCCGTTCGCGGATATTCCGGGAGGTCAGGTACTTTCCCTCGGTTCCGGCAAAGGGGCCGTTGTTGACATAAAATATCATCGAAATGGTCGGTTCGTCAACCTTGATCCTGGGCAAAGGTTTCGGATTCTCGTTCTCGGAGATCGAATCGCCGATGTGAATATCGCTGACGCCGGCAAAAGCAATGATGTCTCCCGCATAGACCTTGTCCACCGGGATCCTGCCCAGTCCCTGGAAGGTGTAGACAACGGAAAATTTTATATTGGTGTCGATCCGGTGTTCCCGGCAATGCGCGTAGGGCTTGTTCATCTCCAGAACGCCGTTCAGCAATCGTCCGATCGCGATCTGTCCGACATAATTGTCGTAACCGAGATTGGTGATCAGAAACGAGACAGGAGCATTGTCATCGGCATCGGGTCCGGGAATGAAGTCGATGATGGTCTCGAAAAGAGGGGTCAGGTCCGTGGAGGCATCTCCGAATTTGCGATGCGCGACACCGGCTTTCGCATTGGTATAAAGAATGGGGAAATTCAACTGCTCGTCGTTCGCCCCGAGGTCAATGAAAAGGTCGTACACCGCATTGGTCACTTCATCGATCCTGCGGTCCTTCCGGTCGATCTTATTGATGACCAGGATA
>JAFGVT010000002.1 GCA_016937825.1 Fidelibacterota bacterium
AATAGTAAATCGCCATTGTATATTAGACACCGAAGCCCGGCAACTCAAAAGCTCCGCACATACAAACAGGTACATAATCCATAACTCATTCAGCATCCGCGATTTTTCCGGTCAGAAGATCCGCTGAACAAACCTCCCTCCCATATTCGGGCGAATCGCGATTCGCCCCTACGGACTACTGTATTCCGTCTACTGGCTTCCGGTTACAAATGAAAGCCCCTAATACTGTCCGTGGTTACCGAAGATCGACAGTTCGATAAATATCTTGTCACCCCGGTTCACATCGGGTACGGCACCGTTATACATGATCCAGTGCACTGTATTTTGAAGCGCTGTCCGGATCTTGTCCGAATCATAGCCGACAGAGATCCCGAAGGCATTATAGCGAAACGAAACATAGACCAATCCCAGAGTATGATCGCCGCCGACGATATCAGTAAAATCATAGATTTGTCCGCGATTCAGGTAGCATTGGTCCGAATAATCGCCGTGCCACAGCTTGAACCCCGCTGAAAAGCCCAGGAGACAGTCTGTTCTGTTGATGTAGGCGGTCACGTCGCCCGCGGAAGACCTGAAACCGTCCCGTTTTACCGCATAGGCGTCATTGCCCACCCTGAATATGAAAATTTTATTGGAGATGTTCACTTGATAGCTGAAATCGGCATAGGGCTGGGATGTCCCGTCCGTTGTGAAATAATAGGTGTAGCGTTTGGCAAAGGTATGCCGGTAAGGGCTTGCCGGCAGCCATTTTGAAGCGCCGAATTCCGGGGGTTTCCCCCAGCCGACCATCAGCGCGCCCCCGGTTTCAAGCTGGGCGGAGCGCCCCGGCATGCCGAAATTGCTCAGGTAAGCGCTGCCGTTGAAGTCCAGTTTCGCCGCAAGGCCGGCCGGCAGCTTGCCCAGAGGCAGCCAGACTGTCAGATCACCGTTCAGACCGATACCGTTCCGGTGCGTACCGGCATAACTATTCGGAAAATACGACAGTGAGATCCTTTCATTTTGCAGCCTGCCGTAGAAATGATCGAAAAAACCGGGGGATGAAGCCGAAGCCTCCGAGAACAGGCATAAAAACAGACATAAGACCCTGATCCGATCACATGCTTTCATATCATTGTCTCCGCAGTGAAGATACGTGGAATATATTATATTTCTTCGGGTTATGGAAGATGTATGTGTAAGGCAAAGTCTGCACCGCACGATAAAAACTTGCCCCAAGTTTTTCAGGGCGTTTTACCGGAGAACAAGGGGTTTATTTCCCTTAATCTTGCCATAATGGCCTTTATTTATGCAGATCTCCTCATTTTTTTGGGGCAAAACTTGCCTCAAGTTTTTAGCGAGTTTTTAGCGGCACCGGAGATACCGGGATGCGGGAAGGGAGGATGTACCTGCGGGACGAATAATTTTCTTGCATTTTCCTGAATGCAATCATAACTTTACATATTACATAAGTATGGATGCGACTATACTTGGGGAAGTGCCGAAACGAGAGCCCGCCCTTGTCCGCACGGCAGCTGCGAGGTAACGCAATGAGCTGTTTCGGACGTGACGGCGGATCTTACCATGACCAGAACAAGGAGTTTCTTATGAGATCCCATGCGATATGTTTTATTGTTGCGATGCTGGGCGTTCTGTTGTTTGCGCAGACGGAACCGGTCGATATCGACGGATTCCGCGGCTTCAAATGGGATACGCCCTACTCGAAAATGTCGGAAGGTCTGCAGAAAAGCAGCAGTTTCAATCCCGGATTCAAGGGCTATGAAAAACCCGGGGACGATATGCTCTTTGCCGGGGTCCGGGCGCATTCGATCATCTATCTTTTCAAGAAAGATCTGTTCAACTGCATCAGCATCGGCTATTACAACAACCAAATGGATTCGGTGCTGGCCACCCTCACCGGAATATACGGCCCCCCGCGGGCGACCGAGAATGATTTCCTCCGCAACTACGAATGGTACCTGCCCTCGTCGGTCATGGTCCTTTCCTGGTTCGTGGCGAATGAATCGGACAAATCCGTTGCCCTGGGAATACGCAAACCCAAATAGTGCCGGCCGGCACCGGGCATGACCGGAAAACCGGCGGCAGGATCCGCTCTTTGCTTCACGCGGACAACACCACGGATTTAAATCAAAGCGAACGGAAAAAACGCGTGACCAGACCTTTTTTATTTCTTATCATGGCCGCTTGCTGCGGCAGCCTGACGGCGCAGACCGCCGTCGCCCCCGCCGCGGGAAACGGCACGGAACAGGACCCCTGGCAGATCGCCAGCCTCGAGAACCTCTACTGGATCGCCGCGGCGGACGGGGTGGTGCCAAACCCCTCCCGATCGCTGCGCGCCGCTTCCTGTTATATCCAGACCGCCCCTATCGACGCTTCCCCCACCCGGACCTGGTTTTCCGGCCGCGGCTGGGATCCGATCTCCAATTTTTCGGGTTTTTATGACGGACAAGGGCATTATATCGACGGCCTGTTCATCTGTGATTCGCTCAGAAGCAATGTCGGTCTGTTCGGCAATACCTATGATGCCGACATCGTCGATCTCGGGCTTAGCGATGTCGATATCCGGGGGGATGAATATGTCGGCGCCCTGGTCGGCGTCGCGCTCGGGTATCACTTCAACAACACCCACACCCGGATATCTTCCTGCTATTCAACGGGACGCGTGCAAGGGTCGCGGGATACGGGGGGACTGATCGGTTTCAATGACGAAGGCCAGGTCTATTTCTGCTACAGCAAGGCTTCCGTTTCTTCAGCCGGAAGCTATGCGGGGGGCCTGGTGGGCAACAATCACCGCACGGTGCGCGATTGCTACAGCACGGGTCCGGTCAGCCTCAGGGAAGGCAGCGGCATCCACGGGTTGATCGGCAACGTGACCGGAGATGTCCTCGCCTGCTTTTGGGATGTCGAGACCTCGGGACAGCCCGACACCCTGCTTTCCTTCACCGGCGCCGCCGGAATAACGACCGCCGAAATGAAGACCCGGTCCACCTTTCAGGATGCAGGGTGGGACCTCTCAACCCGCTGGGGCATCTATCCGGCGCTGAATGAGGGATATCCCCATTTGCGCGGACTGAAGATCCCCGGCGCCGCGACGGTACGCTTCGAGCTCACTCTGCCTGAGGGCGGGACTTTCGATCCGCAGACGGACAGCGTCCGGATCACGGGGTCTTTCTTCGGCTGGGCGTCCCCGGGAACCCTGCCGGAGCAGAAAATGCTCCGTGACGGGGAAAGCCTGCTCTGGTATGCGGACCTGGAACTCGAACCGGGAACGTATCAATACAAATATTTTTTAAACGACGGCTGGGAGAACGGCGAATGGGACGGCGATCCCGCCCGTACCGCGGAGATCGCCTCCGATACCGTTTTTCATAACATCTGGGGCTCCCTGTCCGATGTACCCGACGCAC
>JAFGVT010000087.1 GCA_016937825.1 Fidelibacterota bacterium
ATTCCATGCTGCGGAATATTCTCTACGCTCTGGGCGGGATCACCGCCCTGATCTTCGCCTCAAAGGCGATCATCGACGGCGCTTCCCGCATCGCCGAACACTTCGGCATCTCGCAGATCGTCATCGGCATGACCGTGGTCGCCGTGGGAACGTCCCTGCCGGAACTCGCCGCCAGCATCATGGCCCAGGTCAAGAACGAATCGGACATCTCGATCGGGAACGTGATCGGTTCGAACCTGTTCAACATGTTCTTCGTAGCCGGCGGCGCCGCCGCGGTAAAAGGACTTCCGATCAACCTGTCGATCTATACCTTTGAAGTGCCCTACATGCTGATCTTCAGCCTGCTCCTCTTCCCCGTTATTTTCATTTCCAAGGGCATCAGCCGCCTCCATGCGGCGGGACTCCTGTTGCTGTACGTCTCCTTCGTCCTTATCTCCTTTCTCTGGCGCTGACATGGAGTATAAACGCGTCCCCCCCTACACCCATTCTTCGGGCATTTACGACCACCTGATGGCCGATGTCGACTACGAAGGCTGGTGCGACTATATCGCCGACCTGGCGGAGTCCTTCGGGTTCGGCACCGCGTCGGTCTATGATCTTTCCTGCGGCACCGGGACCTTTCTGAATCTGTTCCCGGCCGCCAAAAAATACGGCATCGACCTTTCGGAACCCATGATCCGCGTCGCAAAGGCACTGCATCCCGGCATTCGTTTTTCAACCGGCAACATGCTGCGCCCGCCCCTGAAAAACGTGGACCTTTACGTCAATATCCACGACGCGCTGAATTATATTTCGTCCTTTGACGCGGTCCGGGACCATATCCGCTATATGGCGAAGCACCTTAAGCCGGGACAGACCTATGTCTTCGACTTTGCCATGCGGGGCGTGATCAACGAATACTTTACCGACACCTCCTATGAAGACACCTCGCCGGCAGGGATCTCCTTTAAGCGGCAAAACACCTTTGATGAAAAGAAAAACATCGCCGTGACCGACCTGTATATCTATTACCCGGACGGAAGGGCGTTTCACGAACAGCATCACCAGTATATCTTCGATTACCGTGAAATTGTGAAATTGTCCGTGGAATTTCCTTCAAGAAGCTTTATATTCCTCGAAGAGTTTACCTTTGATGAAGCTCATGAAGCCTCAAACCGGATGCTTGTCGTGATGCAATGATTCAATTTAGCCAAGTCACCGTGAACTACGGGTACGTCCCCGGCGCGCTGAAAGACATCAATCTTCAGCTGCGCGACGGCGATTTCACCCTCCTGATCGGACCCACCGGGTCCGGCAAGTCGACGCTTTTACGTCTGATCTATATGGACATCCTTCCCTCATCGGGAACCGTGACCGTGGACAAATGGTCCTCCTACCGGATATCTCCCCGTCAGATCAATGTTCTCAGGAGAAATATCGGCGTGGTTTTCCAGGATTTCAAGCTGATCGAGAACATGAGCGTTTTTGACAACGTCGCCCTGCCCCTTGTCATCGAAGGCTACCGCCGCAAATACATCATCCGCCTCGTCCGCCTTCTGCTGGACGAAGTGAACATGCTGCAGAGCGAGCGCCAACAGGCCTCGACGCTCAGCCTGGGCGAAAAACAGCGCGTCGCCATCGCACGCGCCATGGCCAAGAACCCCTTCGTGATCATTGCGGACGAACCCACCGGCAACCTGGACCGGGAGGCCTCCCGGAACGTGCTTTCCCTGCTGGAACGCATCCATCAGAACGGGACCTCCGTGATCATGGCCACGCACGATTACGAGCTCATCAAGGACACACCCTACCGGAGGATCTATATGGAAAACGGGCAGATACTGCCGCCGGACCGGACATTTTCTCCCCTGAATCAGCGCATCAATCTTCTGGCGGACCTCCAATGAAATTCTTCTTCATCCTGCGTCAGACATTCAACAACCTTTGGCGGGAACGCACCCCGGTCGTGGCTACCGTTCTGACCATCTGCATCGCGCTGACGATCCTGATCGCCCTCTTCGAGGTCAGCTGGGCGCTTTACGGCCAGTTGAGCGACCTGAAGAGCAATCTGGTCATTGAGGTCTACCTTGATCCCGCCCTGTCGGAAAAACAGGCCGCCGCGATCCAAAAACAACTCGAGCAATACCACACCATCGAACGCATCCGTTTTATTTCCAAGGAGACCGCCGCGGACATCTTCCGCGAGGAGTTCGGGGAGAACATTAGGGATATTCTGGACGAGAATCCGCTTCCCATCTCCTTTGAAATACGCCTGCTCCCGGAATACAACCACCCCGGCTACATGTCGTTGTTCAAAAAGCAGGTCGAGAGCATTTCCGGCGTCGACGAGGTGCACTACCGCCATGCCGTGATCGAGAAACTGGAACAGATCACCGAGGCGATCATGGTCTCGGGGATCTTCGTCCTGATCATCCTGGTCTTCGCCATGAACCTGCTGATCCGCAACACGATCAAGCTGTCCGTCTACGCCAAGCGCCGGCAGATCGAGATCATGAAGATCCTGGGCGCCGGGAACATGCTGATCCGCATGCCTTTTATCCTCGAAGGCGCGTTTGAGGGGCTTATCGGAGGCATTTTGTCCGCAACCGGACTGATCATCATGCATAAATTCATCGCCAGCAGTTTTACCCTTGTGACGTATTCACTGCACACTTACAAGCTGATATGGGTCTACACCCTCTCCCTCGGGATCCTGATCGGACTGCTGACCTCGGCAGGATCCGTCGGAAAATTCGTTAACAAGATCTTTTCCAAAAAATAAGACCGGGGACATGAAGCCGGGGGATCGAAACGATCGATAAGGAGATCACGATGCGGCATAAAATTCTTCTTCCGCTGCTTGCGTTCGCTCTCTTCCTTACGGGCTGTTCCGTGCGGACCGGCCTTGACAACGCCGCCAAAGCCGATTTCTCCATGTTCAGGGGAAAGAACGTGGGGGTGGTCGCGAACCATACCTCCCTGGACCGGCACGGGAATCATGTTGCGGACCTTCTGCATCAAAGCGAAGGCCTTACCCTGAAAGCCATTCTGGCGCCCGAACACGGGTTCCGGGGGACCACGGAACGCGGCGTCCACATTGAGCGGGAGACCGACGAGAAAACCGGCGTTCCCGTCCTGAGCATTTACGGCAGCACACGGAAACCCACGCCGGAAATGCTCGCAGGCCTTGACGTGCTCGTTTTCGACATTCAGGATGTCGGCGCCCGCTTCTACACCTACATTTCAACGATGTTCAATATCCTGGAGGCCGCGGCCGAGAATAACATTCCGGTTTATATCCTCGACCGGCCGAATCCCATCGGCCGTCTCGCCGAAGGCCCCGTGATGCAGCCCGGCTACACCTCCTTCGTCGGCATGTTCGCCATTCCCCTCCGCCACGGCATGACCGTCGGCGAACTGGCGCTGATGATCCGCGACAAGGGCTGGATCAACGCGGCCGACAAGCTGGACCTTCAGATCGTCAGAATGTCCAACTGGAACCCGGAAAAAAGCTACGAAACGACAAAACTCCCCTGGGTCGCCCCTTCCCCGAATATCCGCAATCTGAACGAAGCGCTGGTCTATCCGGGCACCTGCCTGTTCGAGGGAACGAACTTTTCCGAAGGCCGCGGGACCCTGTACCCCTTTGAATGGGTCGGGGCATCCTACATGAAGTCCGACGAGGTCATCCGCGCGCTTGAAGCGCGGAATATCCCCGGCATTGACATCCGGCCGGTCGGCTTCACGCCGCAGGACATACCCGGAACGGCCATGGACCCGAAATTTGAGGGCGTCCCCTGCGAAGGCATCGCCCTGACGGTGACCGATCCCGTGCATTTCCGCTCGCTTGAGTTCGGTATTCACCTCATCGACGTGCTGAACACCCTCTATCCCGAAGATTTTTCCATCTCACGGCCGGACTTTTTGGGACAGCTGTGGGGCAACGGCCGTGCCGTCGATATGTTCAACGCAAAACGGCCGGTGGCGGAGATCATCGGCAGTTACCGGGAAGAACTGGACGCATTTCTTGCGGAACGGGAAAAGTATTTGTTATATTAGTCTTGCTGAGAGATCGAGAACCTGACACAAGCATAAAGGAGATCATGATGTTACAGAAAGCCGCCATGCTGCTGACCGTATCCGCCCTGGCCCTGATGGGCTGTTCGGCAAGGACCGGTCTTGACAACGCCCAAAAGGAAGGATTCCCGATGTTCAAAGGCAAGAGCGTCGGCGTTGTGACCAACCATACGGGGGTCAACCGGGACGGCGAGCATCTCGTCGATCTGCTGCACGCCTCCGACGAAGTGACCCTGAAAGCGATCTTTGCGCCCGAACACGGGTTCCGCGGAGACGAGGAAGGCGGTATCCACCTGGAAAACAATATCGATCCCCGTTCCGGCGCCCCGATATACAGCATTTACGGCACCCTGCGCAAACCCACCGAAGCAATGCTGGAGGGCATCGACGTCCTGATCTTCGACATTCAGGATGTCGGGGCACGATTCTACACCTATATCTCCACCATGGGGTATATCATGGAATCCGGTGCGGAAAACGGGATCCCGGTCTATATCATGGACCGTCCCAATCCGATCGGACGGCTGGCCGAAGGCCCCATCATGCAGCAGGAGCACATGTCCTTCATCGGGAAATATCCCATTCCCATCCGGCACGGGATGAGCGTGGGCGAACTGGCACTGATGATCAGGGATAAAGGCTGGATCAACGACGCGGACAAGCTCGAGCTGCACATCGTGGAATGCAAAAGCTGGGATCCCGGAAAGCCCTTTGACAAGACCGGCATGGCATGGATCGACCCCTCGCCCAACATGCGCAACGTCAACGAAGCGCTGCTGTATCCGGGCATGTGCCTGTTCGAAGCGACCAATTTTTCCGACGGCCGCGGCACCGAACATCCCTTTGAATGGGTCGGCGCGGATTATATCAATTCCCAGGATGTCATCGCAGCGCTTGCCGAACGAAAGCTTTCCGGCATCCGGATGGAAGCGATCGAATACGTGCCCGTCGACATGCCGGGCTATGCCATGAACCCGAAATTCGAAGGAAAGACCTGTCAGGGGCTGAAGCTGAGCGTCACCGATCCCGTCAATTTCAAATCCGTCGAGTTCGGAGTTCACCTCATTCAGATCCTGCAGACACTCTATCCCGACGATTTCGTGATGTATGCGCCCCGCATGGGAAGAACCTGGGGGAACGGCGATTTTTACACCGGAATACTTGCCGGAAAAAGCGCCGATGAGATCATTTCCGCTTATCAGCAAGAATTATCACAATTTATCAAGCTTCGTGAGAATTATTTGTTATATTAGCCACTATGAGCACCGTTGCCATCGTAGGCCGCCCGAATGTTGGAAAATCCACCCTCTACAATCGTTTCTTACGTAAGCGGAAAGCCATTGTACACGAAACCGAGGGCGTGACCCGGGACCGGACCTACGCCGAGGTGGAATGGAGCGGACGCGACTTTACCGTCATCGCCACCGGCGGGATCATGATGGACCCCCGGGACCCGATCGAATCGGCCATTCGCGACCAGGCAATGATCGCGACCGAAGAGGCCGACCTGATCCTCTTCATTGTCGATGTCACCGCCGGGATCACCCAGTTCGACGATTATATCGCCCGCCTGCTGCACCGGAGCAACAAACCCGTTCTGGTCGTCGTGAATAAAGTGGACGATGCCCGCTTCGAGCTGGATGTCCATGCCTTCTACGCCCTGGGATTCGGTCAGCCGGTCGAAGTGTCCGCGCTGAACGGACGATCCACGGGAGACCTGCTCGATGCCATCATCGAACGCCTTCCCGACCGCAGCCACAGTCCCGCCACGCGTTTGGACCACGACCTCAAAATATCCATCCTCGGCATGCCCAACGCGGGAAAATCCACCATTGCCAATACCTTTCTCGGCAAGAACCGTCACATCGTCACCGATATTGCGGGAACGACCCGCGACAGCATCAACAGCGAGCTGAACTATCAGGGGAAGACCGTGATGCTGGTGGATACGGCAGGACTCCG
>JAFGVT010000088.1 GCA_016937825.1 Fidelibacterota bacterium
CGTTTATTGACCCAAAATAATTGACTCAATTATTTTGGGTCAATTTATATCTGAAAACGTGCTTCATATCACATTATTGAAATATTTGAAGTAATTTAAGCCAATTCGGAAATAATTTGACTCAATCCTATCGATCCTGTGTCATCCTGCCGATATATACCATGCGGTCGTCCCCCGACAGTTTCAGTTCAAAATCGCTGACCGCGATCCCGTCGGAGGATTTGTGGCAGCCGAAGATCTTTGCCTTGTATGTTCCGTCTTCCTTGTCGTAGCGGATGCTTTCGATCAGGGATGCGTGACCGAACCAGGTGCCGTTCTTCCGTTGTACCCAGTACTGGATAAGATCTCCGGGTTTCACCTGCGACATATCCGCGATCCCTGTCCCGAACCCGTATTTTTCGACGGCATAGGCAATGCCCCCGTAGCGGAGGTCTTCCGGATCCGGACCTTCTTTTACAACGTTCCGCGTCATGTCAGGATGAGAGATCAGAACGTCCCGCCGCATATCGCGCGTATAAGGGATCCCGCGGCGGCTGAGAAGGGTATCCAGGACCGCCGAAACAAAGGTCGTGCAATCCAGATGTTTCTTCCCGGCGCTGTAGCTGCCGTAGGTCCAGCCGCAAAAAACGCCTTCGTTCAGTTCGTGCGCGACCGCCAGGGGTTCCGGCAAGGCCGAAACCGGCGCGCGGTTAGTTTGTCCGGCTGCCAGAACAGCCACACCTGTTATCAGGACCGCCAGTATCCCGGATCGCTGTTTCATTTTTTCCCTTTTCATGCCGTCGGATAGGCGCCGAAAGCTAAGTGATGATGATCATTTTTATAAAATACCAGAACATAAGTCCCGAAGCCGCTAGCTTGAGCACCACGCCGAAGAGAAAACCAAGAAAGGTGCTGAAGCCCGAACGCAGCGCTTTTTCCGTACCGATGCCGGTGCTCAATTCCCCGATAACGGCGCCGACAAAGGGACCGAAGATGATGCCCCAAGGCGGAAAAACGAACAAGCCGGCCGCGAGTCCGATCACACTGCCCCATACGCCGCGCCGGCTTCCGCCGGACTGTCTGGCCGTCCATACCGGCAGGATATTGTCCATGACCGTCACCACGATCGTGATCGCGGCAAAGAGGATGAGAAAGCGCGGTGAAAAATCATATTTCGGAGAAAAATGGAGCAGCAGCAGCCCGACATAGCTCAGCGGCGGCCCGGGCAAGGCCGGCAGCAGACATCCCAGAAACCCCATAACCATGAAGATCAGACCCAGGATGATAAGTACGATATCCATCGCTTTCCTTTCCGCGTAACTTTTCGCCGGCAGGATATTACGCAAAATCCGCCGCGTTTACAAGCATTCCATGCTGTTTCCGGACTTTGCGTTGTGCGGCCGGCCGGCTTTCCTGGAGGGCCGGCATCGCCAAATTGTCCATTTAACGATTGAAAACAAGCATTTTATATGCTAACTTAAATGTCCTTTATGTCCCGGTTACCTTGAAGATAAAGGATCGATTTCACATACTAAACAAGAGAAAGGCAAATACAATGTTAAAACCCGGTGTCATTCCATCCGTAGAACCCTTGATCAGGGTCGGGATCGTACTTCCGCAGGATGAACAAAAAAAGATCACGACTTTTTTATCCAATATGTGCGATTATGAGATGGCGGTGGATACCCTCACGTTTTCAACCTGTGAAGTATCAAGTATTTTATTTACGATCGAGAACAATGCCATTGTTTTCAAGATCGACGGCAAAAGCTACGAAAAGGTCAATAAAGTGGTCTTCCGCCCCATGGTCGAAGACGCCCATATAACGCTGGATCCCGTCATTTCCGGCAGGGAGTTTCACTGGCGGAAATATATCAGCGTAAAACTGCCCGGAACCGTGGAGATCAAGGTGTCGGACGGCCGTCTGCTGGTGATCAACGAACTCTCGCTTGAATCCTATCTGATGTGCGTGGCAACCTCGGAAATGGGGGCCGCCTGCCCGGCGGCACTGATCGAAGCCCAGACCGTGGTCGCCCGCTCCTGGATGCTGGCCAATGTGGAACAGAAACACATTGCGCTCGGGATCGACGTCTGCAACGACGACTGCTGCCAGCGCTACCAGGGACTGAACAACGTGACCGACGTCAGCAGAAAAGGAACGGAAACGACGCGCGGCATGGTCATCCTCTACGACGGAAAGATCTGTGACGCCCGCTACTCCAAATCCTGCGGCGGAAAGATGGAAACCTTTGAAAACCTTTGGGAGAACACCCCCCTGCCCTACATGCAGAATATTCCGGACATGCCGGAGGGCCATACCGTTCCGGACCTGACGATCGAAGAGAACGCCCGCGTCTGGATACTCTCCAATCCCAAGGAGGCTTTCTGCTCATCCGCCACGATACCGGAAAATGAACTGAAACACTATATCGGCGCCTGTGACGACGAGGGCGAATATTTCCGCTGGACGGTGGAGATCTCGAACGAGGAACTCTCCGCGAACCTGCGCGACAAACTGAAGCTTGATCTCAAGGAAGTGCTGGACCTTCAGACACGCAAGCGTGCGGGGAGCGGCCGGCTGCTTGAGCTTGGCATCGTTTACCATGATTTTGAGGACAGGGTGCGCGAGACCGTGGTGATCAAAGATTACAACGCCCGGCTGGTGCTGCATCCGAAATTCCTCTTTTCATCCGCGGTCGTGATCGATAAGGTCGGGACCGGGGATGTCCCCAAGCGTTTTATTTATCATGGCGCCGGATGGGGGCACGGATCGGGGCTCTGTCAGATCGGTGCGCTGGGAATGTCCCTGAAAGGCTATTCCACCCAGGAGATCCTGAGCCATTATTATCCGGGAAGCCGTTACAAAAAGATCTACAAATAAGTAAGGAAATCACCCATGAACGCAAACCAAAGCAAGAAAAAGAAAACAAGCCCCTGGAACTGGATCCCGTCCCTCTACTTCGCTGAAGGGATCCCCTATACGGTCGTGATGGTCGTTTCCGTTGTGATGTATAAGATGCTCGGCATTTCAAATACCGACATCGCCCTTTACACCAGTCTGCTCTACCTGCCCTGGGTCCTTAAGCCCCTATGGAGCCCCATCGTCGACAACCTGAAGACGAAACGCTGGTGGATCCTTGTCATGCAGTTCGTTCTGGGCATTCTCTTCGCCTGCATCGCCCTGACCATCCCCACAAGCAATTTTTTCAGGATCAGCATCGCCTTCCTGTGGCTGATGGCTTTTACCTCGGCGACCCACGATATCGCCGCGGACGGATTTTACATGATCGGACTGAATGAAGGCGACCAGGCGCTGTTTAACGGCATCCGTTCGGCTTTCTACCGTGTTGCCATGCTTATGGGACAGGGTGTGTTCGTGATCCTTGTCAGTGTGCTGATCAATGCCTCCGGACTGGACAAAGTCTCTCTGGAGGTCAGCGCCGTCAATGACGGAGCCGGGATCATTCCGGTGGAAATGCAGAACCTTGAGCAGGAACGTCCGGGCGACATGTACCTGATATACGCGCCCGAAAAACTCGATATTCCCCTTAAGCGCGTTGCCACCGTCTATGCGGATTCCCTGATCGCAGCGGCTCGGGCGTGGAACATTGCCCAGGGTCAGCCGGATCCCAACGCCGCGCAGATCGCCAAAGACAAGGCACGCAAAGAAAAGAACAAAGCGGTCCGGCAGAAACATTTCGAGAACTGGCTGCGGACAAGCTTTGGCGTAGAGGATCCTGTCGTCACCGACTATGCCGGGAACCTGGGCATTGTGTATTTCAGTCTGTCCAGATCGCCCGAGCCGGATAAGGTCGTGATCGTAACCTTTGGGCAGGACAAGGGCGACAAAAGCATCAAGCTGGTTGAAGGCACCCGCTTCGAATTCACGACGGAGAACTGGAACAAGCCCGTCATGGCCCTGATCCAGCTGGATAAAAAACTGCAGACCCCGAGTCAGGCTTTCTTCGACGCGGAATCCGGAAATGTCCGGATGGCCTGGACCGTCCTGTTTTTCTGCCTTTCCGGCATGTTCTTCATTTTCTGGCTGGCGCACCGCCTGACGCTTCCGAAGGTGGAAGTGGACCGGGTCGAGAGATCCGCCCTTCAGGCGGTCAAGGACTTCTTCTTGACCTTCGGATCCTTCTTCAAAAAAGACGGCATCGGCCTGGCGATCGTTTTCCTCCTGCTCTTCCGTCTGGGAGAATCGCAGCTGGTGAAACTTTCCGCGCCGTTCATGCTCGACACCCGCGAGATGGGCGGATTGGGACTGACGGCCGGTCAGTACGGACTGACCTA
>JAFGVT010000089.1 GCA_016937825.1 Fidelibacterota bacterium
AAGGTGCCGCTGCTTTCCAGAAGATCGATCGCCCGGCTTCGTGTTTCCACCTCCGAACCTCGGTCAAGGACCGTGACCCGGAAGCCGGCAAGCTGCAGCACATGCGCCGCAAAGAAACCCGCGGGACCGCTGCCGACAACCATCACATTTTCATTGCGTTTTTGACAGGGAATTTTCAGCGGATCCGCCGCCGGATAGGGGTCCCCCGGAAAATGCGGCGATGAAACGATCAGGTTCAGCAGCCAGTGAATATGGTTTTTCTTGCGGGCATCCAGCCCTTTTCGTTCTATCTGAAAGGAAAAATCGCTTATTTTCAATTGCCGCTGAACGGCTTGCCGGATAGCGTCTCCGGAATGATCCGTCGGAAGTTTTATTTGCAGGGATCGGTAACCCATGGTAAAGACAACCTGATATTTTTATGCAGGAAATTTACGACCCTGCCGCCGGATTCACAATCTAAAAGGAGGCAAGCGAAGTCAAGCAAACCGATATGATTTTAAAGGAATCAAATGCCGATAAAAATACATCTGCATTCGAAAAGTTTTATGCATATGACTTCTTTATGACCATTCGCATTCTTTATCAAATTCAATAATTATTGAGTCGCTTATGCCGCCCCGGGTGATTTTATACAAGCTATTATCATGGCGTTCTAAAAAGTATTACCCATATCCCGACACATGCCATACGATTACCGACCACTGGCTTCAGGCTTCATCAAATATTCTATCGCATAGAGCGGAAGTTCAAGAATGTCCTGTTTGTCATTGTACATGGCTTGAGAGATTTTTACGGCAAGATCCGGATGATAAGCATCCCGATATAGCTTCATGCTTTTCATGCGGCCCGTGGGGCCGGATTTGACTTCTACCGGAATTATGCGGCCGTTCCTTTGGATCAGATAATCGATCTCGGCATGACTGTTTTTCTCTTCCCGCGCCCAATAGTATAGTCCGTCTTTATAATGCGGTGAAGCGTAAGCCATCAGTTCCTGGCCGACAAATTGCTCAGCTAAGGCGCCTTTGTAAATATCGGTCAGGTTCTCGCCGAGCACGAGCTCGTCACGGATCCCGTTGATTGCGTGCATCAAACCAATATCCAGAAAGATCACTTTAAAATACCGGTCATTCGCATGACTTTCCAGCGGGATCCCGGCCCCGCCGGATTTTCTTACACGATAAAGGATGCCGGCGGTTTCAAGAAGAAGGAGGGCTTCTTTTAACTCACGGGATTTGGTATCGGGGTCAACCTTTGAGTAAACGAATTTATTGCCGACCCCTGCAGGAACCGATGAAAAAATCTTGCGCAGATGCTTGAATTTTACCTGTGAAGCGTATTTGGCAAAATCATCCCGGTAGGTGTCGACAATCGATCGTTGGATCATTTGGCATTGATTCAAATCCCGATTTTTAAGATAGGCATCGACAACTTCGGGCATCCCCCCCAAAATGTAATACAGTCTTAGCTGTTCAATCAATTTGTCGTGTACGGATTGAGAGATATTTTGAAGGTTCCCGGTCCGGAGGATATGCGATCGAAGTTGAAAGAATCCGGAAGCATGAAGAAATTCGGCAAAAGACAGCGGATACATATACAGATATTGTATGCGGCCCACCGGAATATTCAAATTCTCAGCAGATAAGGTAAATTCAAGTAAAGAACCCGCTCCGATAATATGAAGTTCAGGCAGTTCCTCATAAAAGTATCGAAGCGAAACAATGGCTTGAGGACATTCCTGTATCTCATCAAGAAACAGAAGGGATCGTCCGGGAATGATCCTTTTTTTTGTTAATAATCCGATTTGCTCAATAATTTGATTTGGGTCATTGACATTGAAAATATTTTTAAACTCGGGATTTCTTTCAAAATTGATCGTGACCGAATTATAAAAAGAGCGTGCAAAATCTTCAATTATAAATGTTTTACCTGTCTGACGCGCACCTCTTACCAATAAGGGCTTACGGGCTGCATTGTCCTTCCATTCGGACAATGTTTTTTGAATCGTTCTTTGTATCATAAACACCTCATCCCACTATGGCTATTATCCAGGGATAATATGCATCATAAATGGCTAAAATCCAATGATAATATTTAATAATCGTGTATAATAACCAAGGTATGTATGTAATGACAGGGCTATTATCCATGTCTATTGGTGAACAATGATAGCTATGAAGAAAAAATTGAAAAGGCAATTGGAAATCAGCGATCGCTTGTCAACAGTCTCTGCCCCCGCCTTTTACTCCCAGGGCCCGTGGTAACGTGGAAATGCTTCGGGGTCCGCGTAAACACCGCTGATCGTGACCGCCTGAACGGGACAATGATTGTAGCAGCGCATGCAGGCCGTACAGGTGGCGTGAAAGGAAAAGACGCCGTCCCGGTCTTCGATGGAATGCGTCGGACATTCCCGTACGCACAGACCGCAGCGGGTGCAGCGGTCCTGATCCGCGCCGAGCGTCCGGTAAAAAGTTTGAAGTCTTTCATGAAAATGCTTCCGGACGCCGATCCCCGCCAGCAACTGGGGACCGATCCCCTCGATCTTCCGCCGGCCGCTCAGGATCGATGCGGCGATCTTGCCGATCCGGGTCTCCAGACGCGCTTTGGCTTCCAAACGCTTTCGGAGCGGTTTGACAGATGTTTTCATCTCGGGGGTGGTGATGTTATTGAACATCCTGACATGATAGTAGGCGTCCACGGACCTGCCGAGAGCTTTCTTTTCGGCAAAATAGCCAAGAGCGTCGACATATCCGAAGGTGGTGATCACGGAAACGTGACGGTCCCCCGAAAGTAGCGTCTGGACCTTTTCGATCACGATCCGGGGAACGTGTGCGCCGTAAACGGGATGGGCGAGAAGATAACGGTCGTAGCGTTTTTCGAGCGTGAAGGCATCCTCGAGTGAGAACAGGTCGACCTCGGCGCCGCCGTCCCTCAGCCGGGACGCAAGCATCCCGGAGAGCCAGCGCGTATTGCCGGTGCCGCTGAAACAGAACAGAGCAAAGGTTGTCATATGCTTCTCCCGGTTAAAGGAAGTCTGCGTAAGCCGTCGGGGCGGGGTTCGGGGGCAAACCGTTATCCGTTTTCGGACGGCAGATGGTCCGCCTGCAGGACCAGCGTTGAGATCGTATTGCGCCAAGCGGGTTCACCCGGTGCGCTTACATGAAGATAATGCGGTGTCAGGCCGTAACAGAGCCCCTCTTCGCAGCGTTCCCACAATACCGGCTGGGCGGTACCGAAAAATCGTGACGCATAGGTTTGGCGAAGATTTCGGTCCGTATCTTCCAGGATCGCCGCCCGGGCCTTCCGTCCCGCTTCGGGAACCTGTTTCGGCAGGGTTGCCGCGGGCGTTCCATGGCGCGCGGAAAAGCGGAACACATGCAGATAGGAAAATTCCATATCGCTGATATAGTCCAGGGCTTCACGGAACAGCGCGTCATTTTCGCCGGGGAAACCGACGATGACATCGGTGCCGATGGAGGCATCGGGAATATATTTCCGGATCGTTTCCATTTTTTGTGTAAAATCGGCCGTGAGGTATTTTCGGTTCATGGCTTTCAGGATCGTATCGGACCCGGATTGCAGGGAAAGATGAAAATGCGGCATGATCTTTTCTGACGCCGCGGCATGGCGGATCAGTTCATCGGAAAGCGTATTCATTTCAATGGATGAAATGCGGATGCGCTCGAGCCCGTCGATCGTTTCAAGCGCCCGGGCAACATCGATCAGGCGCTTGCCCTGATCCTGATAGGCGCCGATATCGATGCCGCTCAGGACAATCTCTTTGTAGCCGGCCGCGGCCAGACGTTTCGCTTCACTGACCGTGTTCCCGAACTCCCGGCTAACGGGGTTTCCCCGGGCGTAGGGAACAATACAATAGGTGCAGAAATTGCTGCAGCCTTCCTGTATCTTAAGAAAAGCCCGGGTGCGGTCGGTGGCCGCAATAAAGGAGGATGCGATCCGGTCCCGGTTGTTCACGGGTGAAACGCGTACTTCTTGGAGGCCTTCCCGCCGGAAATCGTCGATCGCCGCGAAGAGGTCGAATTTATCCCGGGTCCCGAGCACGATATCGACCCCCTCGATCTCCGCCGATTTTCCCGGGTTGATCTGGGGAAAGCAGCCGGCAAGGACGAGAATGCCGTCCGGCGACAAGCGTTTTGCCTGATACAGGGCCTGGCGGGTCTTGCGGTCCGCCCGGTTGGTCAGGGTACAGGAATTGATCACCGTGACATCCGCGGGCTCCTCGAAGGGGACGATCGTATAGCCGTTTTTTTCCGCTTCATTGCCCAGGGCGGCGGTCTCCGCCTGGTTCAGCTTGCACCCGAGGGTGTAGAATGATATGTGTAAAGGTTTTGTCATTATTTGGGCAGCCACACTTTAACTTTCATGGTCCGGTTGCCCCAGTGCATGGCACGTTCGTGATTCTTGAAGAAAACGTCGATATGCTCTCCGACGATGGAACTGCCGCGGTCTTCGACGCGGCCGTATCCGTACCCTTCAACATACATGATCGTTCCGACAGGGAAAAGAGAATTATCCGCCGCGATCGTTCCGCGTTTCGCCATCGCACCGCTGGCGGTCAATCCGATCAGCTTGGGTTTCCCTTTCTGCGGTCCGTAGGCATAGACCCGCTCGCCCATGCTGTTGTATTTCCAGCCGCAGCATTTGTCGCAGGCGCAGTACGCGGTGACCTGCAGGGTCACGATCCGGGGGATCCGGGTAAAATGAGGCCGCAATTGATTTTGGAATACGGCGCACCCGTTCGTGAACGGGATCACCAGAATGATGATCATGATCAGGTAGATCCGCTGCCGGAGCAGTTTATATTTCTGTTTCTTCGTCATGCTTGGGATCGTGGTGGTGTGTCTCTTCCTGCTTGATCATGGATTCCAGTTCCAGAGGATGCGTGATCCTGCCGGTCATTGCCGCGCTGAAACAGCTCAGGGCGCCTGCAAGCATCCCGCCTGAACGCAAGATGCTTACCGAGGTTCCGAGCCGTGCGGGATCGGAGGCTGCCGGGCGCGTCAGATTTTCCAGGAACGACGAAGGCAGCAGCTCAAAGCCGATCTCCAGAAAGATACCCGCGGTGCCCATGTCGATGAGGTCGCCCGCAACCAGCTGGGAGCCCGGCATCATGCAGGCCGTCACGGGATCGGCGACGGGCCGGTAGCGGACCATTTTCAGTCCGGCTTCAAAATCCCGGTAGCGGCAGGCGGCCTCGCCGCCGATACAGATATGGCTCACGGGAGACTGATCTTTGTCGGTAAGGTTCCCGATGCGCAGTTCCCCGTTCTCGTTCCATGCGATCATGGGATGGATCTTCTGCAGATCGATGACGATATCATTCGTGATGTCCTCTGCAGGGAAATAGTAATTGCCCACGCCGTCGCTGCGGTCCTGCAGAAAGGCCATGACCTCCGGATCGACCTGGAACAGGATGCGTTCATGGCCGAAGTCTGCCAGGATCCGGGCGAGATTGAAACGTTCGTGAAGCGGTAGATTGGCCAGGCCTTCCCCGTGGATCTCGATCACGGTGTCCGGGTCCTCGGGAAGGGTAAAATAATTTTTGATATAAAGGGCGATATCGATCCCGCCGATCCATTCGCCGGGATTGCCCTGAAATAAAAGCGTAAAGGTGTCCGGGACCGTAATGTCCAGACTGCCGGTGTCAAGCAGCTTCCCGGCCTGTTCGGGGTCGGTACGGAGCACCAGGGTCCCCAGCACGCCGAGTTCCGCAAGGTTCCTGTCCGTTGTGACCAGAATGCTCCCGGGAAGCGCAAATCCGTCTTCGGCGGCGACCAGGGCCGGCATGCCGGTCCGGCCGGCGGGATAATACGTCGCGCCGCGTTTCCGGAAAACGGAGATCTGCCCGGGATCGGGTACGATGGCCGGGGGCATATGGTTGCTGATGATCAGCGTGCTGACGGCGCAGTGATCTCCGGACATCGCTTTACCGGTCTCTTTCAGGGTCAGCGGATCAAGGACAACATGGTCCGGCGAGATCCGCAGGCTGTCCGCCGCCTGTATCCCTTCCACTGCTGCGGCGGTTTTCAATAATTGATGTAGCATGGAAGATGCGCTCATAAGATCGGCTCCGATTTAAAGATATTCAGATAACGGCGGTACTTCAGGAGATAACCCCAGTCCGAAACAATGACGTGCTTGCGAAAGTACTGAAGGTTCCGCTGGAATTCCCGTTCATTGCTTTCTGAAGCGGGCTGCATGCCCGGATCAAGGGACGGGACGGTCCAGCCTCCCGATATTTCAAGTTCCCGGTCCAGTTCAATGCGGATGGAATCCAGGGTTTCCTGCGGGATACGGCCGGCAGGATGCAGTACGACATGGGTCAGGAAGGGGGAGAGGGTTCTAATGTCCTGCCCGCTGAGCCGGCGTCTTCCATGATCGAATTGGTCTTCGGTCCAGGGAAGCACGGACAGCATGATGCTACAATCGGGATTGATCTCACGGACCGCATGATGCGCCTGTTCCAAAAAGGAAGTAATGACCTCGGATTTCCACTGAACCCATTTGCTCAGATGATTTTCCAGGATCCAGGCTGCGGTTTCGGCAGCCGTACTGCTGTTACGGGGGAGGGAAATCCCGGCGTAATCGGAGAAGGCCTGCTGACAGTTTGTACAGAAGCAATAAGAACGGGCGTTGTTCACGGCATGTTCATCGCAAGGATCGGACGACTCAAGCGGAAAAGCCAGGTCGCCAAAATAAACGGCATCCGGTTGTAAAATAAGCATGACTTCCCTGACGGCGGCGAGTTTATACCGGCGGTACTCGGGGTCGCGGGGACAAATAGCGGCCAGGGGCTCGGACCCCGCCGGGTTGTCGTATTCGCTGACGGCGCGCAAATTGGGCTGGGACCGGTAGGTATAGGCATCCCTGAAGACGGGGATATAAGCTGCAAAACGGATATGCCGCCGCCGAAGTTCGTGCCGGAAAGCCAGAAGCTGCGTCCCGTATTCCCAGCGCTGAGGCAGTACGTCCGAGGGATAGTAGGCGGTCCCGTTCTCCATGACCGGGGAAATGACGAGGTTCACGCCGGCTTCCTTCAGCTCATCCGCCAGTGCGCCCATTTCGCCGCCGTAGCGCTGGCGGATCTCGGATTTCTGCAGGACCACGTGCACGCCTTTAATGTTTTCCTGACGCGAACAACCGCTCCAGAGGAGCAGGCAGACCAGCAGGATGTACCGTGTCATTTTCATCATGGGAAGATAAGCTATAATTTGCCCTGAGTCAAGAAGTTACGCGCCTAACTCAGGGGGTGTCCGGCGGGATCCCCGGCTTCCATTGACAAAGGATGCGCGATTCCTTCATACTGTCGGAAGGCTGAGTTCCGGGCGCCGTTCGAAACCTCCCGGCGGATCCGGCGGGCATGAAAAATATCTGGTCATTCTGCCCGTTTTTTTTGTAAAATCCAAAGGCGGAGAAATTCATATGAAAATACGTCGCGGCAAAGATACGGTTCGCACCGAAAGCCAGGAGATCAAACGGGTAGCATTTCCCCCTGTTGTGCCCTCCGGGAACAAAACCGTCATCGTGAAAAACGCACAGTTCACCGATGCGGCAGGCAGGACCTTGCTGCTTCAGGGCATCAATGTCGGGGGAAGCTCGAAACTGCCCGCGCACCCGGTCCTGCCGACCGTCGAACGGACCGGCTTTTTTGAAACCGCCCGGGAGGTATCCTTTGTGGACCGGCCTTTCCCGCTGGCGGAGGCGCCGGAACATTTTGCGCGCCTGTATCACTGGGGATACCGGTTTGTCCGGCTTCTGATAACCTGGGAGGCCATTGAACACGCCGGCCCCGGCCGCTATGACACCGCGTACCTGGCGTATATCCGCAGGATCGCCGAGCTCGCCGCCGAACACAAGATCAGTTTGTTCATCGATCCGCATCAGGATGTCTGGAGCCGTTTCAGCGGCGGGGACGGAGCGCCGTACTGGACCTTTGAGGC
>JAFGVT010000090.1 GCA_016937825.1 Fidelibacterota bacterium
GGCGTCCAGAACAAGCTCCATCGGAGAGGACGCGGCCCCGTTCCCGCCGATGTCCTGTTTGGAATCCAGCATGACCCAGTGCCCGCTTTCGCCCTTTGCGGCAAAGGTGAGGTCTCTGTTCAGGCTTTTAAGTTTTACGCTGAGGGGATTTGCCATTCTGTACTCCTTTGTTTCGTTTGAAAATATATTAAGAAAAAAAAGTAAATACAAGTTATCCCCGTTCCTTTAAAAGGAGGTATTTACTGTCAGGATCCGGAACGTGCTTTTCTAATATTGTCGTCGATGAGATAAAAAATATTTGCATTGAACGCAAATGTTACTATATTTGACGGCTTTTTTCAATGGGTTGTCGTCCAACGGCAGGACATGCGGCTCTGGACCGTAGTATCGGGGTTCGAATCCCTGCAACCCAGCCAGAGCGGCGCGTTCGTCTAGCGGTTAGGACGCTGGCCTCTCACGTCGGTAACACGGGTTCGAGTCCCGTACGCGCTACATTGAAATCAAGCAGAATGCGCCCATAGCTCAATTGGATAGAGCGTCTGGCTACGGACCAGAAGGTTAGGGGTTCGACTCCTCTTGGGCGTACAAAGACCTGCCATCCGGTAGGTTTTTTGTTATCATGCGGTTTAAACAAATCTGGAGATAACGGGAAATGAACGTATTCCCTAAGGAAATCAAACAAAATCCCATGTACCGCTATCTGGTCCTGCTGGTGATCGTGACTACGGCAGGCCATCAGGCGTGGCGAACGCTTCTGAACAATTTCGCCGTCGATCAGATCGGGATCAGCGGATTGCAGATGGGACTGATCCAGTCCCTCAGGGAAGTCCCGGGTTTTTTGACCTTTCTGGTCGTCTATGTCCTGCTGGTCTTTAAGGAACACCGCCTTTCCGCCTACTCGGTGATCCTTTTCGGCATGGGACTTTTTATGACGGGACTTTTCCCCTCCTTTCAGGGATTGCTGTTTACGACCTTCATTATGTCCCTGGGCTTTCACTATTTTGACACTACGCGACAGTCGCTGATCCTCCAGTATTTCAACAAACAGGAATCCCCGATGGTGATGGCGAAATGGCGGAGTCTCAGCGCGGTCGCGAACATTGTGATCGGCGCGCTGATCTGGGGGGTATTTCGATTTTCACAGCTGCCCGTGTCCGCGATGTATGCCGCACTGGGAGTCCTGGTCGTTGCGGCCGGCGTTTATTCACTGTTCAGGGACCCCTCCGATAAACACCTGCCGGCACAGCATAAAAAGATCGTTTTGCGAAAAAAATACTGGTTGTTTTATGCCCTGAGTTTTCTAAGCGGCGCACGCCGGCAGATATTTGTGGTGTTTGCCGTTTTCATGCTGGTGGAAAAGTTTCATTTCGCTATCTGGGAAATATCGGCCTTGTTCATTCTGAACAACGTGATCACCTGGATCCTGAGTCCCTATATCGGAAAAGCCATCAACCGCTTTGGCGAGCGGAAAATGCTGACCCTCGAATATGTTTTCCTGATATTCGTATTTTTGGGTTATGCCGTGTTCGAATTCAAGGCGATCGCAGCGCTGCTGTATGTCCTGGACCATATTTTCTTTAATTTTACGATCGGCATACATACGTTTTTCCAGAAAACGGCGGATCCCCGGGATATCGCTCCCTCGATGGCGGTCAGTTTTTCCATCAACCATATTGCGGCGGTCGTGATCCCCGCTCTGGGCGGCATGCTCTGGATGCTGAACTGGCGAATTCCTTTTGTGACCGGTGCGATCCTGGCGGGAATATCCCTGCTTCTTGTTCAGTTCATTCGCCTGCCGGACGGCCTAGTGAAGAAAGTAAAAGAATAAGAACAGTATGATCAGAAAGGCAATGAAATGCCAGAGGAATTTCCGTTTGGGCCTGCGTACGGGACGCAGGGGACGGAAATGCAGGCGTTTGTCGTCTTCCGGCTCCCGGATGATCCAGCGCGACCGGCGTATCGGTTGTGCCATGGTCGTTCCCTTGTTTTACCTGTAAAGTTCGCTGGAATTTCAATCGTTGTCAAGGAATTATTCACAAGGAGTCAGCGGGTAAGCGCAAAGGATAATTGTGCCCGGTAAAATATGCTCGAATTCAGACGACCGGCCTTTTGCTCCGGACGAAAAAATTGTTTGACATGAAATTATTATTGGTTATATTGCCAAATGACAAAATGAAAAGGACAGGCAGCGTGAAAGCTTTTGAAAAAAAACAACAGGATGAAATGTCGGCGATCTTCAAGGCGCTGGCGCACCCGACGCGTCTTTGGATGGTTCGGGAGCTGATGCGGAACGAACGCTGCGTCTGCGAGTTTGTCGAAGCGTCGCACCTTGATTTCTCAACGGTATCCAAGCACCTTTCCCTCCTGAAACAGGCGCACCTGATCGAAGACGACAAGCGCGGGAAAAACGTCTACTATCGTCTTCGCGCGGTATGCCTTGTCTCGATCGTCGGCTGTCTTGAGGACCATTTGAAAGCGCTTCAGAAAGAGAGAGCGGAGGACCGTTCATGAACATACAGGTTTTGGGAACGGGGTGTCCGATGTGTATCCAGCTGATGAAACAAACCGAGCGAGCGGTAGCGGAACTGGGTCTCCCTGTCGAGGTCGGCAAGGTGTCGGAGATCGACGATATTCTCGCCTTCGGGATCATGATGATCCCGGCCCTGGCGATCGATGGGAAAATCAAACTTGTCGGGAACGTCCCGCCCTTGAATGAATTGAAGGAAATAATTAAGAAAGGATAAAAAATGAAATTCAGAACCCAACACCGCAGCATCCTGACGATCATCAGTCTTGCCCTGCTTCTGGGAATCGTTACAGTGTCCGCATCGTGTTCTTCCGGAGAAAAAAAGGAACAGGCATCGGAGAAGGTCAGCCGTGCCGTCATCTCGGATGCGGCCGTAAAACTTCCCAAGATGGTGGATTTTAAATCGCCGACCTGCCCGCCCTGCCGCGCCATGGAGCCGATCCTGGCCGAACTTTCGGTCGAATACGCCCATGCCTTTGAACTGGTGCTTATTGACGTCTCAAAGCAGGAAAACCAGCAGATAGCTGCGCAAAACGCCATTCAGTACATTCCAACGCAAATATTCTACGATGAGAACGGAAAACAGATCTTTCGCCATACGGGATATTACTCCAAACAGGATATCCTGAACAAATGGAAAGAACTGGGATACGCCATGTCCCCGAAAGAATAAGGATCTGAAATCGTATGAAATAAAACCGGGCGCCCGTTTTACGACGGGCGCTTTGATTTATTTGGTATAAATATCCAGGCGTGTGCCGTTGAGATGCGCAAGCCCGGTAACCTGCCCCTTCTTGCGGATAAGAGCCCCTTGCTGAATTCCGGCGGCGGTGATAATGAAAGAGCGCCATTCCTGATTGTAGCATGCGCGGAATCCCAGAGCCGTTTCACCGAAATACGCCAGATCATCGACCTCGTCAAAGGGTCCGAACCCCGCGCCCTGAAGGACGATATTCCATCCGCCCTGCGCTTTGGCCGCCACCGCGATCGACGTTCCCCCTTCAGAACACACGATCTGCCGGACATCTTCGAAGGGACCGCCGAGTGCGGCATTGTCGCTGAAAACATAGAAGGCGTTCACATCCAGATTCTGAGCGCCGGGCCGGCACGGTTTTGCAGCATAGACCACCTTGTCGGAAGGCAGGACGCAGAGCGCCTTGATCTCCTTTTGATCCGCCTGCATGTCCGTATCCTTGTTGAACAGTTTCCAGGTCCCTGCCGAATCCTTGAACGAATAGTAGTAGCGGATATCGCCGCGGGCCCATTCATAAAAGGCAATGTCGCCGGGAACGAGACAGTCGCTCAGCTCATCCTTGAAGGTAAATTCTCCGCTTCCCCCGTAGGAATGATAAACGATCGCCCCGTAAGTCAGCTTATCTTTTAAAAACTGATCTAACAGGGTACGGCGATAGTGAATGCCGACATAGCCTCCGAACATCCGAAGCGTGCAGATGCTGTCAAGAGAGATGAAATCGTCCGGTTCCGTGTTTTTATAAATGCGCTGGGAGAGAATAAGATCTTTTACGTAAACGTAATCCCTTCCGTCCTGTGAAAGTTCAAAGCCGATACAGGGCGTATACAGGGATTCCCCCGCCAGAATGTTCTCCCGTTCATAAAGGTTTTCGTCGGCGAGGAATAGCAGGCGCTTGTCCTTTGTGCCGGAGCGTATCTTCTGAAGGGAGCGGAACGGACCGTAGCGCTTCTCTCCTTCGTAAACCGTCCAGCTGGTATCGGTACGGGCGCCGAAGATCAGCACAGAGTCGTTGAAGGAATATTGCAGGCCGGTTACTTCGTCGAAGGGACCGAAAAGAGCATGACCGGTACGGACAAAATAGTGTTTTTCGCCGGGGACCGCATATGCCGTCAGAAGGCCGTAACCGCTGCCGCCGGCGCAGATCTCCAGGATCGTTTCATCGGGAGAGATCTCAAGCGGGTAAGAAGGTCCGGGAGATTGAGCAAAGACAAAACAGCAGCAGGTCAATAAGAGTATTACCATCGGCTTCCGGCGGATCATGTTTAACTCCTCAATTTTTAATAGCGGTAATGCCGCGAGGCGGGATAATATAGATAAAATTAACAGAACATGAAAATACAAAAATAATACAAAAAATATCCGTCAATTCAGGTGGCAACGTCCTGCAAGGTCCTAGCCGAGAACTGAAAAATCCGCGAAGATCAAAAATATCAGAATGATCAGGACCAGCAGTATTGCACTGACCGGTCTTGCGAGTTTCCAGGGCGTCATGTCAACGGCGTTTACGTCGTGCTGAACGAATTCCGTTTCGCGCGGCCGGGCGGCTCCAATGATCAGCATGGTAACGATCAGATAGGCAAAGACCAGCCCCAGAAAGTGATATTCATGCATTTGCGCCACAATTTTATTGAAGGGCGGAATAAAATATCCCGTAGCAATAATCACAAGTCCACCGATAAGTCCGGTTTTTGCCGCCCGGGCGGGAACGCGCCGGGTCAGCATGCCGACCAGAACGACGGCAAAGATCGGGATAAAATAGATCCCGTTCATCTTTTGGAGATAGCTGTAGATACTGCCCGTGCCTGCAAGCAGGGGCGCAACGATCATGGCAAAGACGGACAGAAGGATCCCCACGA
>JAFGVT010000091.1 GCA_016937825.1 Fidelibacterota bacterium
CAGTCTGTATTTCAGGAAAATACCTATATTATCATGAACAATAAGGACGCGGTAATCCTGGACCCCGGCGACGAGCCTTCCCGGATCTGCGCCTATCTGGACGACAAAGCGGTCACGGTCCGGGGCGTCCTGGCCACGCACGGGCATCTCGACCACGTGATGGCCGCCGCGTCCCTCTGCGAACGCTATGCATGCCCTTTCATCATGAGCGGAAAGGACAAGGAACTGCTTGAAAACCTGGAGTCGATGTGCGGTTATTTCCGGACGTCTTATTACGGGACACCCGGGATCACGATCGATATCGCCGATCAGAACGAGATCGTTCTGGGGGATATCCGCATCAAGATCCTGCACACACCCGGGCATACGCCGGGCGGCGTATCCTTTCTGACGGACAGCATGCTTTTCAGCGGCGATACGCTTTTTCGCCGGTCCGTCGGCAGAACGGACATGGCCGGAGGCGATCGGCGGGTCCTGACGGAATCGGTCACACGGGTGTTATATCCGCTGCCGGCTTCAACGATCGTACATCCCGGTCACGGTCCCTCAACGACGATCGGGGAAGAACGGGCGGAAAACCCCTTCATCAAAGCATAAACAATTATAATATCGGGAGTGGAACATGGATAAGATCTTGATCATCGGTGCCGGCGGGCAGATCGGAACGGAGTTAACGGGTTATCTCCGTACGATGTACGGTGAAAAAAATGTGATCGCGTCGGACATACGGGCTACCCTGCATCCCGACCTTATGGACGGCGGACCCTTTATCCGGATGGACGCGCTGGACAGCCGCCAGGTGTACCAGGTGATCCAGAAGGAACGCGTCAATCAGGTCTATTTCCTGGCAGCCATCCTTTCGGCGGTCTGTGAAAAGAATCCCGAAATGGCATGGGATATCAACATGGGCAGTCTCAACAGCGTGCTGCGCGTTGCCAATGAGCTGAAATTCAGGATGTTCGTCCCGAGCTCGATCGGAGCCTTCGGCGCGACGACCCCCAAAAAGAACACCCCGCAGCTGACGATCCAGCGCCCCAACAGCATTTACGGCGTCACCAAAGTGGCCGGTGAGCTCTTGTGCGATTATTACAACCAAAAATACGGCGTAGACGTCCGCGGCGTCCGTTTCCCGGGTATTATATCCAACGTGGTCCCGCCCGGAGGCGGCACGACGGACTACGCGGTGGATATCTTTCACAAGGCGGTCAAGTACCAAAAATTTACCTGCTATCTCCGGGAAGACACCTTTCTGGACATGATGTATATGCCGGACGCCCTGAAAGCCGCCGTGACCCTGATGGAGGCGGACTACAATGCGCTCCGGTATCATAACGCCTATAATGTGGCGGCCATGAGCTTTTCGCCGAAAATGATCGCGGAAGAGATCCGGAAACATATTCCCGACTTCACCATTGACTATGCCGTTGATCCCGTTCGCCAGGGCATCGCGGATTCCTGGCCGGATTCCATGGACGACAGCGCCGCCCGAAAGGATTGGGGATGGTCCCCGGATTATACGCTTGAAGCGATGACACGCGATATGATCAAGGTTTTAACAAAACGCTTTTCAGGGAGAGAAAATCATGAATAAACTGGATCTTCAACTGGCAAAAGCAAGGGCTGCCCTGGTCGAAGAGGGACGGGCCAAGGGGAGGGAATGGATCATCACCGGGGTCATCCGGCCTTCGGGGAACAAGGGTCCCCGTTACCTTCTGGAAGGATCTGAGCGCGAGTTCATCAAAATGAACAGCAACTCCTACCTCGGGCTCAGCCTGCATCCCGAGGTCGTAAAAGCCGAAGAAGAGGCCACCCGCCGTTTCGGCGTGGGACCCGGCGCCGTGCGCTTCATCAGCGGAAGCTACCGCGAGCATATCGAACTGGAGCGTACGATCGCGGACTTTCACGGCAGGGATGCGGCGATGATCTTCAGCTCGGCCTATGTGACAAGCCTCGGAGTGATCTCCGCGCTGACGACGGCGGAAACCGTCCTGATCAGCGACACCCTGAACCACAATTGCATTATCAATGCGCAAAGGATGTCGCGGCCGGCTGAAAAAATGATCTACCGGCACAACGACATGCAGGACCTCGGGGAAAAACTGACAGAGGCGAAAGGGAAGGGGAAACGCTGTCTGGTCATTACCGACGGCATATTCAGCATGCGCGGGGATCATGCTCCGCTGGATAAGATCGTCGAATTATGCAGGAAAGCGGATCCGGATTTTGAGGAGGGGGTCAGCCTGATCGTGGACGACTCCCACGGTGTGGGCGCCTGCGGCGCTACCGGACGCGGGACCGAGGAACTGACCCGTGCGCGCGCGGATGTGCTGATCGGTACGCTCGGCAAGGCCTTCGGCGTTAACGGAGGATATGTCGCCGGAAGCGCCGAACTGATCGCCTTTTTGCGCGAATCGGCGCCGACCTATATTTATTCCAATCCCATTACGGTCTCCGAAGCGGCGGCCGCCCGTAAAAGCTTTGATATCTGCAGCAGCGAAGAAGGCCGGGAACGGCTCCGCCATCTTAAAGCCATGACCGCGCGTTTCCGGGACGGCCTCAGGGCGCTGCATCTGGAAACGATCCCCGGAGAACACCCCGTGGTTCCGCTCATGGTCCGGGATACGCGCATGACCTCCGATCTGGTCGCCTTCCTGCGCGAAAACGGGATCCTGGCGACGGGCCTGAATTTCCCGGTCGTTCCCAAAGGGGAAGAGGAGATCCGTTTTCAGGTCTGCGCGGACCATACCGCCGCGGACATAGATGACGTACTGAACGTATTGCGAAGCTACAAGGAGAAATGACCGATATGATCCTTTATATCAACCGAAACATGCCCGACGTCTACCGGGATCAGCTGCCTTCCCTGCTGAAAGAAGCCAAAGGAGCGCTGAAGAAACTGATCGCGCGAAACGGCCGGGGAAACGAATTCTTGGGATGGCTCGATCTCCCGGACACCGCACCTGAC
>JAFGVT010000092.1 GCA_016937825.1 Fidelibacterota bacterium
GAAGTTCCCCCAAGGGGGTCCCTGTGGGAAAATCTTCTCGCCCCGACGAATTTGGGTAAGATGAATCCCCTGCAGGAAGTCGGCAGTTCCCCCAAAGGGGTTCCTGCGGGAAAATCTTCTCGCCCCGACATGAGCCCCGATAGCTCAATTGGATAGAGCAACGGTCTTCTAAACCGTAGGCTACAGGTTCGATTCCTGTTCGGGGTACATAGATCAGAAGCCAGAAGCCAGAAGCGAGAAGTCAGAAGACAGAAGACGGTAGTCAGAATCTGATGATAAAATCGCAGTCGGGTATAAAATTTCTCTTTTGCCAGAGATAAAGTCTCTGGCCTTCGAGCATGATCTCCTTATCGGGCGGGAGAGAAAAATCGGTGATCGTGATATCCGGAGGAATTTTTAGAGAGAGGTCCGCGATCTTCAGCGGCTGTCCCCAGGAACGGGTAGACAAGAGGATATACCGGGCATGCTTCGCATAGAGCCGCTGTTTGTAGTCGATCCGGACCGGCGTCTCTCCGCTGACCCTTAAGGTGAAAAACAGATGGCCGCTGATCGCCTGAAACGAATATCCCATCTCTTTGCCTGTCCGCATATTCAGGACGCTGATATCGTAAGGACGGCTGTATGCGCTGTCTTCGGGAAAGGGGTAAAGTATCGGGTATTCTTTTTCTTCAGCCGACATAAAATAATAGATGCCGCTGACTGAAAAGACCGAATCACACAACTCAAAGCTCAGATCTTCTTCAATGAAACGCAGACCCGACGCTGCCTGACTGAGCCAGGAACCCAGGATCAGAATTAGAATGAGCCGGAGGGTATTCCTCATTTCAGGATCTGCAGTTTTTTGGTTGCCAGAATTTGTTTTCCGGATCTCAGCGACATAAAATAACTGCCCCGCGGCAGATGCGAACAGTCATAGCGGCTTTTCAGCGCACGGGGACGGAAACTGTCCACCCTGCGGCCTCTCAGATCGTATACGTCGATCCGCAGCGCAGAAGGATCGACGCCTTCGGCGTCGAGGATAAACCAGGTATAACCGGAGGCGGGGTGCGGATAGTTGCTGAACATAATCGTATTTTTTATAACGGGAACAACGGCCGTTTGGAGGGAATGGAAATTGACCTCCAGGCTGTCGCCGGGTTCAAGATCGAATTCTGCGGGTTGGAAATCCCACTTCTCTTCCGTTTCTCCATAGGCATGGAGCATAAAGGCATCGTAGTAATAGGATCTGGACGGTTTCTCTGCCTGATAAAAGCCTGAAGAGTCAATGTACTCATAGGGTTTCCACATTATGTTGTAGAACCGAAAATATATATCCCTTATCGGCTGTCCGTTTTTATCGAAAAAATGTCCGTAGATCTTTGCCATGCAATCGTCCGGCGTATTATAAAATCCGAAACCGGGCGTATTGTCCTTATAAAATTCACTCTCCCCCATTTCACGGGCAATGGATTGTTCGGGCCTGATATTTTTCAGATAGGAACCCGGATACTCTCCGATCTTCACGTCATCCGTATCATGATAGGTTTTGTAAAACAAATAGAGTCTTATATGGTCTTGTGTCCTCAAAAACTGAAGCTCGTTGGACATGTTTTCCTGCTGGATAACCTGATAACACTCTGTCGTATCAAAGGAGAGGACTTTTGACCTGCCGTATTCTCCTTCAAGATAGATGCTATCCAGATCGTTCATAAAATGGCTGTCAATATTTATTTCTATTTTCCAATTGTCACCGTCAATAATCTGAACCTCTGATATTTTCGGACTCGTATCAATGGGATTTGCCAGCACGGTTGACACGACAATAATGAATAGTCCGAAGATTCGTTTCATAACCGGTTCCCTTCATAAAGAAATTTTTTAAATAATAGGCATTTAAAAAGGTCAGTGTCAAGGAATTATTTAACGTTGATCAAATGTCCGGCGCCTGGAGTTTATGCGAGGATTTTGCGATAAATCCGCGCCGGTTCTCCGGAGGGTTCGTATCCGTCCCCTAAATACGCCCATCCGTAACGCTCATAATAGGCGGTATGGTCGGTTGAAAGATATACCGTGTCATATCCGACCCGGCGCGCTTCCTTCTCCGCGAATTCAAGCAGGAAATTTCCCAGTCCCCGGCCGCGTTCGCCTGTTTCGACGAAAAGTCCGCAGAGCCATGGACAAAGATCCTGCCGCGAGATGAGATCGTTCGCGATCAATCCGCAGCAGCCGACGATCCTCTTCCCTTTCAGCAGAACGAAGAACTGCGGCAGGCCGCCATCGTTCGCATGTTCGATCGCATCCTTGAAAAAAGCAAGATTGTTTTCCCGTCCCCATTTTCTGTGATAATAGCTGATCGCCTCATCCAGTCCGCCGGGATGATCGTGCATCGGAACGATCCGGTAGTCGCGCAGGCAAGGTTTCATAACAGGTATTAACTTCTTACTTCTTACTTCTTACTTCTTACGTCTTACGTCTTACGTCTTACGTCTCACGTCTCACGTCTTACGTCTCACGTCTTACGTCTCACGTCTCACGTCTCACGTCTCACGTCTTACCAGCCTTCGCCCCTCCTACGCCCCTGTGGGACTACGGAGCGCTACGGCCGGCAGGCGTCTCACGGACGTTTCATGGCATGCCGGAAGGCCAGGATGGCCAGAACGAACAATACGACGGCATAGATCAGGACAATATAAAACGAGGGGCTGTATTCGGCGAACGCGATCCCGTTCAGGGCGGCGCGGGAAACATCCACGGCATGCGCAAAGGGAATGGCATACCCGATCTTCTCAAATATCCCGCCGACCATGTGCAGGTCCATCCAGGCGCCGCAGAACAACCCGATCATCGTAACAAGGAGCGATCCTGCGCCGGCAACCTGATTTTCCGTCAGCAGTGAACCGAGTATCATGCCCAGGCTTGAACAGATCAACGCGGTCAGCAGGATCACCAGGGCCGCGAACAGCAGATTCTGGTAGACGGCTCCCAAAAAGGCTCCCACTGCGAATACCACGACGGTCTGCATCAGGGCAAAGGGCAGAAAGGGAAGCATATAGGCAACAATGTAATCGCCTGCTTTCAGCGGGGTGGTGAACAGACGGATCAAAAAAGCGTTCTTTTTGTCGCGTGAGAGCATCATTGCCGAGAACATCACCGTAAAGGCAAGTCCGAAGATCACGACACCGGGCGTCAGGTGCTGCGGCGAGAACATCTCAAGAGGCTGGCGCCGGTTGATCGAGTTAAAAAGCAGGAGCATGACCAGGGGCATGACCAGTCCCAGCAGCATGGACACGGGATCGCGGTAGAGCTCTTTCATATTCCTGTCGGCCAGTTTTACGAATTTCATGCCGTCACCTCCCCCCCGGTCAGTTTCAGGAAAACCTCGTCCAGGGTCGGTTCCTCCCAATTGATCCCCCTGATCGTCACCGCATGTTTTTTCAGCACCCCGATGATCCGGTAGATGTCCGGCGCGGGTGTTTTCATGATCAGTTCATTTGTCTTAACGGTGACCTGCATATCGTTTCCCCTTAATTCTTCGGCACAGCCCGCCGGAATATCCTCACACAAGACCCTGACGGTCTTTAGAGCGGAATGGTGTTCCTTGAGTTCACGCGGGGTTCCCTGTGCGATGATCCCGCCTTCGTGAATGATCGCGATATGGTCCGAAAGGGTATCGGCTTCCTCGAGGTAGTGCGTTGTCAGCAGGATGGTCTTCTCGCCCTTCAGTTTTTCAATGTAATCCCAGACCGTTTTGCGCGCCGCGGGATCAAGTCCCAGAGTCGGTTCGTCGAGAAAGAGGATCTGCGGATCGGACATCATGGCCATGGCGATGCTCAGGCGCCTCTGGAGTCCGCCCGATAACCTGCGGGTCTGGTCATTGCGTTTTTCCAGCCCCATCAGCTCCATGAGTTCCTCCGCGCGCCTGCGGGAAACCTCGTTCGGCAATCCGAACACGCCGCCCATCAGCAAGAGGTTCTCCCGGGCGGTCAGGTGGCCGGTAACAGCCGTTTCCTGGGGCGATACGCCGATGATCTCCTTGACTTTTTGCGGAGAAGCGAGGATGTCCCGACCGAGCAGTTCGGCCGTACCGGAACCGGGGGCGATCAGGCAGGACAGCATTTTAAGGGTCGTGGTCTTTCCGGCGCCGTTCGTTCCCAGCAGCGAAAAGATCTCGCCTTTTCTGATCCCGATATTGATGGCGTTTACCGCCCGCCGAGACCCGAAATCCTTGGTGAGGTCCCGGGTTTGGATGGCATATTCATTCCTGGACATATGTTTTATTTCCTTTACATCTTGGATCCGGGGGTCCGTCGCCCTGTCGCATTTTCAAATGCTCTATATCCTGGGTTCTGGAGCATTGGGATCTTCCGGACAAATTCAATCGGCAGAACTCATCCGTTTCCCTTCTCAGGGATCATATTTCAATTTTTACGAAGCGTTTGAGGATGCCGAGGTAGGTGTCCTTTTCGTCGTTCAGTTCTATGATATACAGGCTGCAGACGACATAATCCTTCCGGAGGGTCGCGGACTTCAGGATCGGGGTGGCCAGCAGGTTGGTCAGAACGCCTTCCAGGGTCGTCTCCGATTGTTCGAGCATCTGATTGTTCACCCATTCAAAGAAATCGTCCTTTGAGGGATTGCTCATGACCAGAAGTAAAACCAGAATGATCAGCAGGATCGGAGATTTTTTCATTATCAGCCTCTTTTTTAGAGTATGTTAGTTATTTATTTTTCTGACCGGATGGTGCGGGGTTTTGTTCCCGGTCGAATTCCGCACGCAGTTTGGAAAACACGAAGGTATTCCGCATCGCGTTCTCATAGGGGTCGAAGCGGTCTTCCCGCAGGGTTCCTTCAAAGGTATAGCCGCATTTCCGGATCACCTCCGCGGACGCCGTATTGTGAACGTCACAGGTGATCTGAATGCGGTTAAGGCCCAGGGTCAGAAAACTTTCCTTTTCCAGGACCCGCAGGGCTTCATGCATGTAGCCGTTTCCGGTCGCAGAAGCCGTCAGCCAGTAGCCGATCTCGCCGGAGCGCCGTTCCGCGTTCAGATTGAAGAGGCTGATATTCCCGATATACCCGCCGCTCTCGCGGACATAGATCCCGTACTCCACCAGCTTGCCGGAGGCGGTCGCTTCCTCTTTTTCCCGCAGGTATTTCATCGAATCCTCGATCCGGCAGGTCGTGCGTTCCCAGGGACACCAGGGGCGCAGATGCTGCCGGCTGGTGTCGATGGCACGGAACATAACTTCCGCCGTCCCGGGATCCGGACGCGTCTGGCGCAGCAGGACCCGGGGACCGGACAGCTCTTCATTGAATTCAGGGTGCATCATCAGCGGGCGCCTTTCTTTCGACATCTGAACTTCCCCGGAAATTATTGAAAGAATCAGGCATTATCAACGTCAAACTTGAAAAATTCGGACCCTCATTAAGAATTAACGACTTCAAAGAATTATACAGAACGGACAAGAAGGCATTCCGACTGTTTCAAAGGAACCGGCAGGATGCCGGTTATTAATCACCCTCTATTCCATCAGCGAAGCATCGCTGGCATTGTATACCAGCACCACCTCACCGGGCAGACGCATGATCGCCGCCATTTCCTCCCGTTTCTCTTCACGGCATTCTTCTTCGGGTCCGGGAGGATCGAATCCGGCGAACAGGATGGCGGAGGGCTCAATACTATCTCTCAGGGCCGTCAGGGCATCGTCGGTCGGAAGGATCAGGATCTCCGCATCGATGCGCGATAGGGTAAGCATCCTCTCCATTTCCTGCCGGCTGTTCGCCAGATCCGCCTTCGGCGAGACCGTGCGGATAATTCGCAAAGGATCGTCACGCCATTCACGGTTCTGCTGAAGAAGAAATGCCATCAGCAGGGCGAGCTGGCAGTGGACCGGATCGTTCCACCAGATGTTGATGGTGCCTTTGAGGAGGTGCCATTCATTCTGCGACTGCAGGCTGCGCACCACCAGAACGCTGCGCTTCATGTTCCGGGCAAGGTCCAGGATCATGCAGAAAACATCCGACCCTTTTTCCTCGCCGCTCCATCCGAGAAGCAGGGTATTGGGTCGCAGTCCGCCGATGCCGTGGCACTGGAGCAGCGCCTTCAGGGCGCTGTCGAAACTGTCGTCCACGATAACAACGGGAAAGGCGGGAAGGTTATTTTCCCTGAGGAATTTGCGCATGAAGCGTTCCGCTTCCGTACGGCGGGTAAAACGATCCTCCAGTTCGCCCGTAATGATCTGCGCCAGGGAAACGATCCCGCGGTCAGCGGAGAACAAACAGGCATATCGGATCAGGTTCGAACGGTTCCACGCGCCGCCGCTGAGGGCCAGAATGGTAGGCCGCCAGTTTTTAGGGTGATACTTTTCATATTCAAGGCGAAGCAGCGCTTTCCGGGCGTTCTGGTAAGCCAGTCCGCTGCTCATGTCGCCCCACTGCACGATGATCTCGCTTCGAATGATCAGATAATACAAGCCGATCGAAAGCACGATCGCCACAAGAGCCCAGACCGGACTGATCAGGAACATGACGGCGAGACATCCGAGGGCACCCAGCAGCGCGAGGGACCAGTGGTTCATTTTAAAGGAGGGGCGGAAACTCGGGTTACGCGAGATCATTTCGTAAAAGCAGGCCAGATTGACCGTTCCGTAGGTCATGAGAAAGAACATGGTAATCACCGAAGCGATCGTGTTGAGATCGCCCGCAAAAATCCCCGCAGACGAGATCGCGAAAGTCAGAAGGATCGCCCGGCGCGGTTCATTTGAGGGACCGCTGCCGCGTCCGAAGTAAGCCA
>JAFGVT010000015.1 GCA_016937825.1 Fidelibacterota bacterium
CGTTTATTTCTACAAGCTGACCGCAGAGAACACCACGATCATCAAGAAAATGGTGTTGATGAAGTAAGAGCGTGAAACGTAAGACGTGAAACGTAAGACGTAACGCACGATATAAAAAAGAGCCCCGAATTTCGGGGCTCTTTTTACTTGTCAGCATGAAAATTAAGGCATGATAGTAGGAAATGGGGCTAAGATCGTTATAATTGATTCAATGTTAGGGTTTTATCCTCGTAAAAACATCATGAATCCTTAATTTGACTTTCTTATTTGCCGATCGATTCTAAAAATTCTCTTTTTTTCTTTAGGTTCATACCGGGCAGGGTGACCCAGGGAACGGATACCCTGCGCCATTCGGGGTAGGCGGGATATTTTGAGAGGGTGATATTTTCGGCCAGGTTCGTACTTCCCGCGAAGAGCAGCATCAGCACAAGGGCGCCGGCCATGCTTCCGTGCAGGGAGCCGCTGACGTGATAGAGATAAAGAGCGACCACGATCCACTGCGCCATTTCGCAAACGTAATTGGGATGCCGGGAATGTTTCCAGAGTCCGAAGGTGTTGAATCCCAGCTGATGGCGGGGGCTGTTCCTGAATTCCTCCGAATCGCGCTCGGAATAGAAGCGGTATTGCTGGTTGTCGGCAACGGTCTCCAGCAGCAGCAGGAGCGCATGCAGCCCGAAGAGCAGATAATCCCCCATAGCCAGGGGCGCATCGTATTGTCCAAGAAAATACAGGGGAAGGGTGATCATAAAGATCAGCACCAACTGGAATGCGGAGATGAAAAAAAGATTGAACAATTCGAACATGAAACGGTCCGGGATACGCTGGCGCATGATCTCCCAACGGTAGTCCTCCCCGGTGAATCCCTTGCCCCGCTCGAAGCCGTAGCCCCCGCGCCGGGCGAAATTCAGCGAAAGACGAATGCCCCAGGCGATCACAAGAAGGGCCGCGATCACAAAACGCGGATTGTGCATATAATCTTTCATCCAAATCAATACGAAGACCGGCGGCAATATGGACCAAAGCCGGTCCACGGTGGAGTAATTGCGGGTAAACAAGCCGTATAAGAATGAAACGGCGATGGCTATGATCAGGATGACGAACGTGATCTGTAAGGTGTTCATGTGATTCTCCCTGCCTGTGAATATAATGACGGAAAAATATAAAGATAATCACAAGAATGAAAAAGAAAAATATGGGGGGAGTGAAGGAGGTGTTTTTATGACCTTTGTCACACTTTTTGATATACATTGACTCAACATAATTGAGTCAATTATGTTGAGTCAATGCAAACCCACGACCCGCGCTTTTTTCTTGAATTCATTGCCGGAAAGCGCTAAACTAACCACTGAACGAATAATGCCTGAAGAAAGGATCCCATGAAAAAAGCCGTATGTCTGATATACCTTTTCGTTGCTGTTGCGTTCGCACAAAATCCGGTCTATTCCGATCCCGCTTTCCCGACGGAGTTTGATTCCATCGTGGTGTATTTTGATGCAACGCGGGGCAATCAGGCGCTGATGAACTACACCGGCACGCTCTACGCACATACCGGTGTGTTCATCGAAGGAAGTGACCTGTGGGAATATGTCTGGACCACCTGGCCGTCCACGAATGTGGAGAAAAACCGGCTCGTTAAAATATCCGACAATCTGTACAAGCTGCTGATCGGCTATCCGCATGCATATTATAATTGCCCCGACTCGGTCAAGGTGCTGAAACTGGCGTTCGTTTTTCGCAGCAGTACCGGCAGTCCGCAATCCGAGGACCTGTTCCTGACCCTCTACGAACCGGGGATCACCGCGGCCTGGCTGGAACCCGCCCCGCGGAACGAATTCGGCGAGCCGGAACGCACGCCTCTGTTCGTCGGGGAGAACAGAACAAGCGACATTCGCCTTGTCGCCGGCGTCAGCGATACGGCGGACAGCATTATCCTCTTTGTCAATAACACGCCTCTGCACAGCGTTACCGATAACGACAGCCTGGTCTATGACCTGGCGCCCGCGCTTCTGCAGTCCGGCATGAACGATCTGATCGCCGTTGCCCTTGCCGGAGGACTGCGGGATACGACCGACAAGCTGTGCATCGGCAAATACGGCCCGAATACAGGCGCGCGCCCGGCCGGCTTGCAGGACGGGATCACCGTGCAATCGGGAACTTCCGTGAGCCTGTCGCTTTTTGCACCCTATAAAGACCCTGTTTTTGTGATCGGGGATTTTAACGACTGGAAGGTCGATCCGGCGTTTCAGATGCACAAGGATTCCACGCACGCGGATTCGACCTGGTTCTGGCTGACCCTGACGGGCCTGCCGGACAGCGCCATGGCCTTCCAGTATCTTGTCGACGGCGATATCCGCATCGCGGACCCCTATAGTCCGCTGATCCTCGACCCCTGGAACGATGAATACATCTCCGAAACGCGCTACCCGGCCCTGAAGCACTATCCGGAAAATAAAACATCCTTTCCGGTCGGCGTTTTTCAGACGGATCCCCGGACTTTCACCTGGACCGACGAGGACTTTGTGCGGCCGGAAAAACACAAGCTGGTGATCTATGAGCTGCTGGTCAGGGACTGGAGCTACGGGCGTACCTATCAGGCGCTGATCGATTCCATCAATTACTTTAAGCGTCTCGGCATTACGGCGATCGAATTGATGCCCATCCAGGAATTTGAGGGGAACGAAAGCTGGGGCTACAATCCCATGTTCCATTTTGCCCCGGATAAATACTATGGTCCGGCGCAGAAGCTGAAAGAACTTGTCAATCTCTGCCACAACAACGGCATTGCCGTGATCATGGACGTCGCTTACAATCATGCCACGGGGCAAAACCCGCTGGTACGGCTTTACAACGAGGGCGATTACGGGAAGCCCACGGCGCAAAACCCCTGGTTCAACACCGGGGACATGCATCCGTTCAGCGTTTTCTATGATATGGATCACGAAAGCAAAGCCTCGCAGTATTATCTGGACCGTGCCAACCGCTACTGGATCGAGGAGTTTCATATCGACGGATACCGCTTCGACCTGTCGAAAGGCTTTACCCAGACCTATTACGGCAGCGATGTCGCGGCCTGGGGTCACTGGGACAGCGGCCGCATCGCGATCCTGAAACGCATGGCGGATAAGATCTGGGAAACGGATCCCGGAGCTTACGTGATCCTGGAGCATTTCAGCGACAACAACGAAGAGCAGGAACTGTCCAATTACGGCATGATGCTCTGGGGAAACGGCAATCACAATTACTCCGAAGCCTCCATGGGCTATCTGAGCAGTTCGGACCTGTCATGGCTCTATCACGGGACCCGCGGCTGGACCTACTGGCACGTGGTCGGCTACATGGAAAGCCATGATGAAGAACGCATTACCTATAAGAACAAAGAATACGGCAACAGTTCGGGAACCTATAACATCAAGTACCTGAGCAACGCCCTGGACCGTATGGAACTCAGCGCGGTATTCCTGCTGAGCCTGCCGGGTCCCAAGATGATCTGGCAGTTCGGTGAGCTGGGCTATGACTATTCCATCGACTACAACGGCCGTACGGGGAACAAACCCATCAAATGGGACTATTATGATGTCGCTGACCGTAAGGCTGTCTATAACCTGTATTCGATCATGAACTTCCTGCGGGCGAATTATAACACCTTCGGCGGCGCTACCGGCGTTGACCTTTATGTCGGCAACAATGTTCCCGTCAAGCGTATCAAGCTGTCCGGCGGCGGCCCGAATGCCGTTGTTCTCGGGAATTTTGACGTTGTTCCCCAGACCGCAGACCCTGCCTTTCACCATGGCGGACCCTGGTACGAATATTTTCACGACGACACGCTGAATGTAACGAATATCAACGAAGGAATAACCTTGGCTCCCGGAGAATACCGCATCTACACGGACCAGAAACTCCTGGAATCGCCGGTAGCCCTGTCTTCCGTGAAACCGCGCTCCTTTGCACTGCGCCAGAACTACCCGAATCCCTTCAATCCGCGCACGGCGATCAGCTACCTGCTGACCGCGGACAGCGACGTGGAACTCAGCGTTTTCGACCTCGGCGGCAGAAAGATCGCGACCCTTGTGAACGCCCGCCAGTCCGCAGGGGACTACACGCTGAATTTCGATGCTGCGCATCTCCCGAGCGGCGTGTATCTGTACCGGCTCACGTCCGGACGGCATACGGAAACGAAAAAAATGCTGATCCTTAAATAATGATCTTCTGAAAGACCTGTTCTTTCCGATGAACCCATATCCGGGACACGAATGGCGATCGTACTTTCATTTACATCACTTTGCATCCTGCTCCTCGTGGGGAAGGTCCTTCGGGTCAGGATTAAATTCCTGCAAAGGCTCTATCTTCCCGCCGCGGTGATCGGCGGACTGTGCGGACTTCTGTTCCTTCAGCTGACGGGTGAACATCTGCCGGCCGGCGTGACCGCGGGTTGGGATAAGCTCCCCGGATTCCTGATCAATATCTGCTTTGCCTCCCTTTTTCTGGGCGTAAAGATCCCAAAACTATCGCAGATCTGGAAACAAAGCGGACCCCAGCTGGCGTATGGGCAGATCGTTGCCTGGGGGCAATACGTCGTCGGGATCGGCATAACCGTCCTGCTGATCACGCCGCTCTTCGGCCTTCCCGCCTATTTCGGTGTGATCATCCCCGTCGGTTTTGAGGGCGGCCACGGAACGGCCGCCGGACTTGCGGACGTGTTCCGGCACTTCAACTGGCCGGAAGGCCTGGATTATGCCCTGACCTCGGCGACCCTCGGGATCATTTCAGCCATCATCGTCGGGACCGGACTGGTGAACTGGGCGGTCCGCCGCGGCTACACCCGCAACCTCAAAAAGATCGAAGAGATCCCCGAATGCAACGTGATCGGCATCTATGATCCCGCCGAACAGCCGTCTGCGGGAAAACAAACCGTTTCCCCCGCCTCGGTGGATACCTTTGCCCTGCATATCGCCCTGACGGGTCTTGCAATATTCATCGCCTATCTTTTGAAACTCGGCCTTTCCGGGATCGAATCCCTGTTCCCCGCATGGCAGAAAAGCGGTCTGCTCAGCGCCTTCCCGCTCTTCCCCCTGAGCATGATCGGCGGCCTGGTCGTACAGCTGCTGATGAGCCGCGTTCTGAAGATCGACAGGATCCTGAAC
>JAFGVT010000093.1 GCA_016937825.1 Fidelibacterota bacterium
AGCGGGGTGTTGCCCACCGGGATCTGCGGGAAGAACGCTTTTTCCACCGTACAGAGGTCCTCAAGCCGGACGAGCCCGTCTGCTGTGTAGCGGACTTCCAGAATGCCGCGCAACGGCTCGTCAGGTTTTTGCTTTTCACTGCAAACCGGACAGAGCATGAACTCCGGTGTGATCGGATATTCGCGTCCGCATTCGGAACAGATGTAATTGCTTTTAACGGACATGGTCGTTACGGCGTCCTCCCATGGTCAGTGCCATCACCGCCTTTGCGGTGTGCAGGCGGTTCTCGGCTTCGTCATAAATAATGGCGGCCGGACTGTCGATCACGGCCGGCGTGACCTCGTTGCCGCGGTCGGCGGGAAGGGCGTGCATGTACTTTACGCCCGGTTTTGCGAGACCCATACGCCGTTCATCGCAGATCCAGTCCTTGTGTTTCTCAAGATTGGCTTTCATTTCTTTCCGGCATTCGTCTTCGTTGGCATTGTATTCATCAAAAGTATAATTTGCAAATCCTCCCCAGTTCTTGGGAATGACGATATCGGCACCCTCAAAACCGGCATCCATGTTATCGACAAAATTCAGTTTGCCGCCGTTCTCCGCTGCGTTCCGCTGCGCCGTTTTGACCATATCTTTAAGCAGGGGGAATTCCTTCGGCGCGGCAACGGTAACATCCATGCCGAAACGCGGGAACAGCAGGATCTGTGATATCGGCACGGAAAGCGGTTTTGCGTGCGAGGTCGCATACGCCCAGGATATGGCGATCTTAATGTCTTTCAGGTCCTTGCCGAAATATTCCTGAATGGTCAGCAGGTCCGCCATGGCCTGCATGGGGTGATAGAGGTCATCCTGCAGGGACATAACGGGAATGGAGGCATTCCCGGCAAGTTCGTTGAGGTAGGTGTTCCCGATCCCGTAAAAGCAATTCCGGCAGGCAATGCCGTGACCCATTCGCGACAGGACCAGGGCGGTGTCTTTCGCGGATTCTCCGTGCGACAATTGCATTTTGTCGGGGGTCAGGTCGTGGGCGTGTCCGCCCAGCTGTGTCATGCCGGCCTCCATCGAGTTCCGGGTACGGGTGGATTGTTCGAAGAACATCATGAACAGTGTTTTGTCCCGAAGCAGGCGATGGGGTCTGCCCTTGTAAAATTTTTGCTTTAACTTTCCCGCCAGGTCGAGGGTGAAATCAATTTCTTCTCTTGTCCAGTCCTGCAGGGTGATAAAATGCTTTCCTCTGAAATCTTTCGTTCTCATTCCGTTTCCTTTTATCGACGATCTGTTGTTATTTGTTTTCCAGCATATACGGCAAGGCGGCATAAAATGCGCTGGCTTTCTCAAGGTGTTCTACCGGCACTTTTTCATTGGGCGCGTGGGCATAGATCTCGTTCCCCGGCCCGAAGCCGATGCAGGGGATCTTGTGTTTTCCGCAAATCGCAACGCCATTGGTCGAAAAAGTCCATTTATCAACCCGGGGTGCTTCATCAAACAAGGCCAAATGCGTCTTTATACCCGCTTGAACCAGGGGATGGTCTTCCGGGATCTTCCAGGTGGGGAAGTATTTTTCCTGCTTGAATATTTTACCGGTATAACTTACGCGGTCATAGACGGGAACACGGACCTTGCTGTCTTCCGTAAGAATATTCTCTATTTCCGCCACCGCCGATCCTTTTGTTTCGCCCCAGGTCAACCGGCGATCGATATGCATAAAGGCCTGATCGGGGATCGCGCACAAGGACGGCGTTTCTGTTGTCAGCACCGTGGGCGCAATGCTGCCTTTACCGAGGAACTCATCGGTCCTGAGCGCCTCATGCAGGGCTTGGATTTTCAGCGCGGTCCTTGCGCTGGAATAAATGACATTCCTCCCGCGTTCGGGTGCCGAACCGTGGGCCGACAATCCCGTGACACGGATCTCCATTTCCATGCGCCCGCGATGTCCGCGGTAGATCCCGAGGTTTGTCGGTTCGGTGATCACGGCAAGGTCGGGGACCAGTTTCTCTTCTTCGATCAGATACAGCCAGCACAGGCCGTCGCAATCTTCTTCCATGACCGTGAAGGTGAAACAGACGGTATAGTCGCCGTCGTAATGCATTTCTTTCAGGATGCGTGCCGCCGTGACCATGGCGGCCGCGCTGCCTTCCTGGTCGACCGTTCCGCGTCCGAGGACATAGCCGTCCTTGATCATTCCGGAAAATGGCGGAGTTTCCCACTGGGATACGTCGCCGGTATCGACGGTATCGATATGGGCGTCGATGGCCAGGATCTTCGGTCCCCGGCCGACCTTTGCAATAAGATTTCCAAGTCCGTCAATGCGGACATCCGTTATTCCCGCCGTTTCCAGCTGTTCTTTGATCTTGGCTATGACCCGTTCTTCCCCGCCGCTGAGCGAGGGGATCTTTACCATCTCTGATAAACAGGCTGCCGTGTAATCCCGGTATTGCCGGGCCTTTTCTCTGATCGTTCGTGCTGCGTCCAATGTTTGCCTCAATAATTCCGTGGTTGCCTTATCTGCGCGATCGCGTCGTTGATGATCCGCATGCTGACTGCCGGACGAAGGGATACCTCCGCGTTATCGCTCTTATCGAATGTAACATTCAAAATATGAAACTGATCGTCAAGGTCGATCTTGATATTCCCGGTGCTGAACCGGCTGCCGGTCTTTTTCGTATCCAGGCGGTAAAGCGTTCCGCTGTGCTTATATAGAATATATCCGTCCCCTGCGAAATAACCCGTTTCGAGCGAATCGAAGCTTTCCTTCGAAAGCGCAATGCGGGGTTTGTCTGCAAAAGGCCGTCCCGCGCTCGGACAAAAGGTCGTGCAGTTCCCGCATTCGTTGCAGAGGTCGGCAAGGTTCAGGACCTGGGATGCCTGCTCAAGAACAAAGCTTTTGTCGGGAACGGCGTCATAGCTCCCCCCGGAAACGATGACCTTTTCCAGCGGCAGTGTAAGGGGTTCGACGGTGTAGCCCGCATTGGCGCGGTTGGGGCACACGCTGATGCAGATATCGCAGATCTCGTCGCAATTCAGGCAGCGGCGTGCTTCGCTTATCGCTTCTTCGCGGCTCAGCGGAAGTTCTGCCGGATGATCCAGCGTACGGTCCGCCGCATCGAGCATCCGCGGCGGAATTCCGGGAACGACCCTTGACAATGCGACATGGTGCTCTTCGCGCGTGCTGGGGACCCTTGACTCGCGCGCTGCGGAAGGTTCCGCCCCGGCACGCGCCAGCATTTCCTGTGCGACCGTTTTTCCGTCGGCGATCGCCCGGATCAGAAAGGAAGCGCCGCGGTAGGCGTCGCCGCCGATAAAGACGTTTTCGATCTGGGTTTCCATGCCGCTTCGAGGTTTCAGAAGGGCTTCGTCGACGAAATCCACGGCGAGCTGCTGTCCGAATGCGGGTATGAGGGTGTCCGCCGGGATGGTAAAATCGCGCCCGGGAAGGACCACCGGTCTCGGCCGTGCGTTCGTTCCGTCTTTTTCCAGCCGCATGGCGTGACATTCAAGCTCTTTTACTTTCCCCTTCTCCGTGATGACGCGCGCGGGGGCGGCCAGTTCGATAAGCCGGATGTTCTCTTCGAGCGCGGCGTCGATCTCATCGGGGTCTGCGGGCATTTCCTTGCGAGTACGGCGGTAGACAATGGATACCGTACTATCCGGATCTGCAATGCGCCGCGCGGTCCGGGCCGCATCGATGGCCGTATTGCCGCCGCCGAGTATGACGATGTTCTTTCCAAGATCCGGGATGTTCCTTTTCCTGATCTCGGACAGAAATTTCAGCGGGTCAAGCAGTCCTGCCGCGTTCTCGCATCCTGGGATATCCGCCTTGACAGCGTCCTGTGCACCGGCGGCGATGTAAATGTAATCGGATGTTCCCCGCAGCTGTCCGAAGCTTTCTTTTGATATTCGCGTGTTTTTATGGATCCTGACGCCGGTCTTTTCAATGGCGGCGATATCCCGTTCAAGGGCTTCCGGGGACAATCTGAATTCCGGGATGGCGTCGGCCAGCATGCCGCCGGCGACATTTTTTGTCTCGAACACCTCGACCGTACAGCCCGCAAGGGCAAGATAGTAGGCGCAGCTCAGCCCGGAAGGTCCCGCACCGATAACGGATACGCGGAGCTTCCGGTACTGTCCGGATATTTTCGGCCGGACCGGACCGCTGTTTTCGGCAACGTAGCGTTTGACATCGCGGATGCGGATCGCCTCGTCGTAATTGATCCGGGTGCAGGCCGTCTGGCAGGAATGGTCGCAGATCATGCCCGTGGAGGCGGGAAAGGGATTGTCTTCCAGAATGACCCTGAGCGCCGCTTCATTCTCCCCGCGGGCGGTAAAATACAGGTAGGCGGGAATGCTCTGCCGGGTCGGACAGGTCCCCGTGCAGGGCGCCGAGATACAGTCGAATTCATTCAGGGGCTTCGGCGTCTTAATGCTTTTTGCCCGATGCCCGTATGTTTTATCCTGCCGGACCTTATCCGCATATGCCGCAAGAAAGGTCGCGGGCTCTTTGGTCCGGGCGGCGGGATCGATTTGTTCGAGATACTGCAGCAGTCGGGTGTATCCGCCGGGAAGCAGGATGTCGGAGCATACCGTCACCGGCGATAATCCGCAGGCCAGCACGTCGGAAACATTGCCCGCGTTCACGCCGCCGCAAAAAGAGATCTTCAGGTCCGGAAAGAC
>JAFGVT010000094.1 GCA_016937825.1 Fidelibacterota bacterium
CGACCCGGAGATGGTCCTGCCCGCGGTCGTTTCCGTGCTTCCGGTCGGCATCAAGGGTTTCCTGATCGCCGGCCTGATGGCCGCTGCCATGTCCACCTTTGACTCCACGGTCAATGCGGGAGCGGCGTACTGGGTCAAGGATATCTATCAAAAATATATCAATCCGAACGCGAGCGAGAAAAGCCTGATGAAGCACAGCTACGGAGCCTCGATCCTGATCGTGGTGTGCGGACTGGCGCTCACCGTGTTCATCAAGAACATCAATGAGATCTGGTCCTGGATCACCATGGGACTGGGCGCCGGCCTGCTGATCCCGCAGCTGGTGCGCTGGTACTGGCACCGGGTCAACGGCTACGGTTATGCCATCGGCATCGCGGCCGGCATGATCACGGCGATCCTCTGGAAGGTGTTCATGATGATCGGCATCATCCCGGATGCGCTGGCTCCGGAATACTACGCCTTTGTGGCGGCCTCCCTGATGTCCTTCGCCGGGATCGTCATCGGCACGCTGGCGACGGAGCCCATCGATGAAAAGACGACAAGCCATTTTTACAACGTGACCCGTCCTTTCGGCGCCTGGGGCAAATACAAGCGCATGCTCCCCGAAGCGACCCAGCTTGCGATCAGCCGGGAAAGCAAACGCGATATCATTTCCGTGATCCTGGCCGTTCCGTGGCAGCTGTCCCTCTTCATGTTCATGATGAACCTGGTGTTCAAATCATGGGGACAGGCCCTGGTGCTCGGACTCGTTTTCCTCGGCCTGAGCACGGCCCTGTACTTTACCTGGTACCGCCATCTGTCCACGGAAGTGACGATCGACTGAACCTGAAACGAAATGAAATAAGAACGTCCGCCGATCGGCGGACGTTCTTATATGTGATCACTTTTTAAAAAAAGAGATTAAGTCCCGGGGTGACGGAGGACGCTCCTCACGCTTTCTTTTTCAGCACTTCCGTTGTCAGCAGGCGCAGGTTGATCGGAATGACGGTCAGGGTGAAAATGACAATGCTGACGATCAGCATCACGCTGTGCTGGCCCCAGGCCCAGTGGTCGAACAGCAGGCTGTCCGGGAACAGAGGGGTCCTCGCGGAGGCGATCAGCGTTTCGGCCAGTAAATAAATTGGGGTCAGAACGCAGAACACCACGGGCGTCATGCGCCCCATGGGGTACTTCTGTTTCGGGAAAAAGAGCTTGACGATAAAATAGGAAAGCGCGGTGCAGATCAGGAACTGCGGGAGGATCAGGTACAGCCAGCAGCCGAAAAGGACGCCGATGGACCCGCCGCCGTGAAATTTGTAGTAGACGGGAAACGCGTGGCCCAGGATGGCGGCGATGCCGATCAGGACCAGGGCGGGAAAACCGGCGCCTTCAAACGGCAAGGCCACGGCATAGACGGGGTCCGCCGAGAAAAAGAGCAGCTTGAACGCTGCCATGACCACGGATCCCTTGAGGGCGTCGCACAAGAGGGTCAACAGCCCCCAGCCGGTGCCGATCTCCCGGGAAACGTTCGAGGTGCCGGGATTGCCGTTGCCGACCTTCGTGATGTCGACGTTCTTTCCGATCCTGGCAAATAAGCGGGCATAACTGACGCTTCCCGACAGATATCCGTATATCAGTCCGAAGATTACAACAAGATAGTACATGATGATTTCCAATGTTTCGTTAACGTTTATTCCAGTCCGATCAGCAGCAGGGCGGTATGCTGTCCGCCGAAACGCACATCGACGTCGATTTCCTCGAATTCGTCCGCGAGGACGGCGGTGATGCCGTTCAGGGCGTCTTCCCCGACCTGGTCGTTGTAGTACAGGCTGATCACCGTCCGTTCATCGGGATCCGCCTTGCGGATCGCGTTCAGGACGGTCTCGTCGAAGGCGGGGCTCACGGCGGTCACGTTGCCTTTCATGACGGCAAAATAGTGGCCGACGGGGATGTGAATGCCGGCAAACTGCGAATCTTTGACGCTTTTGTACACGCTGATACTGTCCACGAGTTCCATGGAAGAGGTCATCTGCGTCAGGTTTTCCTGCCAGCTGAGGTTCTTGACGAATCCCATGATCGCGGCAACGCCCTGGATGATGTTCTTGCTGGGAAATATTTCGACATGCTTCGGGGTGGAATTCCTGACCAGCTGAACGGCGGGAATGATGTTCTTGTCGTTCGCCAGCACGATGATGTCGTCGTAGGGCATCTGGTTGATATGGTTCAGGATATCCCCCGTTTTCGGCAGGTTCTTCCCGTAGACGAGCACGTCCAGGTCGGGCTCGAAATCATGCAGGATGGTGCGGAAGCCTTCCCCGGGAACGAGGGCAAGAACCCCGATCTCGTTCTCATGCTGAAAGCGCGCGAATTCCTCCTCGATCTGTTTCTGCATGTCCTCGACCTTCTTGTTGAGGATCACGCCGTAGCGGGAAAGTTCCGCGATGACCTCGTCGGGCGTGTTGGTGTGCACGTGCAGCTTGATGATCTCGTCGTTCACCAGAAGGGCGACGCTGTCCCCCACTTCGTTCAGATAGGTTTCCAGTCCGTTCTTTGGCGTGTCGCCGGAACGCTGGATGGTCAGCTCGGTACAGTAGCGGTTGCTGAGCACCATCAGTTCTTCCAGGTTGGAATCGGCGTCGGGTTCAAAGCGGAAATCCGCTTCTTTCTCGATCGTGACGGTCTCGCCCGTGAGGCGCCGTCTCATGCCCTCGATGATGAACACAAATCCCAGCGCGCCGGAATCGACCACGCCGGCCTTCTTCAGGACCGGCAGTTTTTCGGGGGAACGGAACACCTCGTCGCGTCCGGTCCGCACGGCAAGCTCAAGATGCTGGATCACGCTGTCGGAACGGGTCTCGCTCATCGCCCGGGCGATGGCCTCAAAGACGGACAGCATGGTTCCTTCCATCGGAGTGGAGATGGCGGTCTTGGAAACATAATGCCCATGTAGAAAAGCCTCCGTGAGGATCTCGGGAGTGATCCTGGCGTATTTCCGGACCGTTTCCGAAAAGCCGCTGAAAAAGCGGGACAGGATAAAGCCCGAATTGCCGCGGCTGTTGATCGTGGTCACATCCTGCAGCAGTTCCAGGATGGTTTCGTAATCCTGCATGGGCGCTTTCAGGATCGCCTCGACGGCGGGCTCGAGGGTCAGCAGCATGTTGACGCCGGTATCGCCGTCCGGTACGGGGAAAACGTTCAGATTGTCGATCGTATGGTAATTCGCCTTGAAATAATCAAGGGCTCCCTCGAGGGAACTGATAAAGTGGTTTACATTCATTTCTGCCGTGCGGTTATTTGGTTCCAATCACATATCCCATTTCAAAATAATCCGGCCCCAAATGCGGCATATGTGCAAAGGTTGAATAATTGATCTCGACATAGAG
>JAFGVT010000095.1 GCA_016937825.1 Fidelibacterota bacterium
CGTCTTCAGATCCATGGGATCCCTCGACCCCGATAAATCGGGGCTCGGGATGACAGACCTTTTATTTCCCCCATAAAAAAACGCCCCGAAACTTCGGGGCGCTTTTATGTCTCTTATCTGAAAATGTCTTTAGTTGACAGCTTCTTTTAATTTTTTGGCGGCTTTGAATTTGACGCTCTGGGAAGCAGCGATCTTGATCTTGGCGCCCGTTTTCGGGTTGACGCCTTCGCGGGCTGCGCGTTTGGCGACAGAGAAAGTTCCCAAACCGGCAACAGCGAATTTTTCGCCTTTTTTCACTTCAGCGAGGAGGACATCGACAAAAACGTCCAAAACTTTTTCAGCTTCAACTTTTTTCACGCCGGCCCCGTCGGCCAATACTTTCAACAATTCGTCTTTTTTCATTTTCTTCTCCTTAGGTTGGTTATTCACGGTGTTATCCTTAACGAATACGCAAAAAAATAACAATAATTATACAGGATACAAAGGTTTTTTTACGTCTTGACCGAATTGTATTATCTGTATATATGCTATAGGTTATAAGGATTTTTGCGCTCCGAAAACGCGCTTTTCCGACCGGGATACCCGCCGGCCGCTCCCGTTCCGCCCCGCGCTCCGGCAGTTCCGCAACACCCTCCCTTCCGCCGCATGACGATCGTCCGGCGCATCCCTGCGGAATGCGAAAGCCGCAGCGGGCTCATAATTCTCACAAAGACAGGAAATTACGGCTGCGGCCCGGGACCGGGCGGGCGTTTTGTCCCGCCGGTGGCCCGCCCGGCGCTTTTTTCGGGACCGGCGCGTTCCCGCCGCCGCAGGCGGCGCGGGGGGTGAGGCGCGGCGGATGTTCAAGGTATAAAAATGACCCGGAACGGACCGAAAATCCTTACGAAAAGGCAAATATGCATCAGAGAAAAAAATGAAAAAAAAGACAATTTTAGCGGCCCGGTCCGGTTTTTCGGTGCTTTTACCGCTGCCCGGAGCCTCAGAAAGGCCATTTCCAGTTCAGGATCTCCGGCATGTCCTTGCCGAAGGTGGTGATGTATTTCTTGTGTTCGACGAGCTTTTCTTTCAGCAGATGCATCAGCGAGGACCCGGCAAGCCCCAGCTGGGGAACGCGCTTGATCACGTCCATGGCGAGATGAAAGCGGTCGAGCTGGTTCAGGACCATCATGTCGAAGGTCGTGGTGATCGTGCCTTCCTCCTTGTAGCCCCGCACGTGGATGTTCTCGTGGTTGGTGCGGCGGTAGGTCAGGCGGTGGATCAGCCAGGGGTAGCCGTGGAAGGCGAAGATGATCGGGCGGTCCTCGGTGAACAGCGCATCGAATTCGCTGTCGCTCAGTCCGTGGGGATGTTCCTCGTCCGGCTGAAGTTTCATCAGGTCGACCACGTTGATCACGCGGATCTTCAGATGGGGGAGGTGCTCGCGGAGAATGCTGACCGCGGCCAGGGTCTCAAGCGTGGGAACGTCGCCGCAGCAGGCCATGACCACGTCCGGTTCGCCGTGCCGGTCGTTCCCGGCCCATTCCCAGACGCCGATGCCCTGGGTGCAGTGCGCGATCGCGTCCTTCATGTTCAGCCACTGGGGGGCTTTGTATTTGCCCGCGACCACGACGTTGACGTAATCGCGGCTGCGCAGGCAGTGGTCCCAGACGGAGAGCAGGCAGTTCGCATCCGGCGGGAGATAAACGCGGATAATGGAGGCTTTTTTATTGACCACATGATCGAGGAACCCGGGGTCCTGATGCGTGAACCCGTTGTGCGCCTGCTGCCAGACGTGCGAGGCAAGCAGGTAATTCAGGGAGGCGATCGGTTTGCGCCAGGGGAGTTCGGCCGTGATCTTCAGCCATTTGGCGTGCTGGTTGAACATGGAGTCCACAATATGGATAAAGGCTTCGTAACTGGTGAAAAGTCCGTGGCGCCCCGTCAGCAGGTAGCCTTCCAGCCAGCCTTCGCACTGGTGCTCGCTCAGGATCTCCATAACCCGTCCTTCCGCGGCCAGGAATTCATCGCCCTCGCGGATCGCGGCATTCCACTGGCGCCGGGTAACGTCGAACACGTCGCCGAGGCGGTTGGAAAGGACCTCGTCGGGTCCGAAAATGCGGAAATTCCGGGACGGCAGGTTCAGGCGGACCACCTCGCGGAAAAAGCTTCCCAGGACCTGCGTGTCGGCGGCGCTGACCTTTCCCGGCGCGGGGACGGCCACGGCAAAGTCCCGAAAGTCAGGCATCGTCAGGTCGCGGAGCAGGAGCCCGCCGTTGGCATGGGGGTTCGCGCCCATGCGGCGTTCGCCGGCGGGAGCCAGTTCGGCCAGTTCGGGCAGCAGCCGGCCCTTCTCATCGAAGAGCTCTTCCGGCCGGTAACTTCTCAGCCAGACCTCAAGCTGTTCCAGATGGCCGGGGTGTTCGGCGTTCACCAGCAGGGGGACCTGGTGCGAACGGTGGGTGCCTTCCACCTCAAGGCCGTCCACGACTTTCGGTCCGGTCCAGCCTTTGGGGGTGCGGAGCACGATCATCGGCCAGCGCGGCCGGGCGGTGTTCCCGGTTTCCCGGGCGTTTTTCTGGATCGCCCGGATATCGAGGACCGCCTGTTCCAGAACGCGCGCCATTGCGGGATGCATCCGGTCGGGATCATCCCCTTCGACAAAACGGGGCTCCCAGCCGTAGCCGCGGAAAAGCTGCTCCAGCTCTTCATGGCTGATGCGCGCCAGGACCGTGGGGTTCGCGATCTTGTATTCGTTCAGATGCAGGATGGGCAGGACGGCCCCGTCGCTGACCGGGTTCAAAAACTTGTTCGAGTGCCAGGCGGTGGCCAGGGCGCCGGTCTCGGCCTCGCCGTCGCCGACCACGCAGGCGACGATCAGGTCCGGGTTGTCAAAGACAGCGCCGAAGGCGTGGCTGAGCGAGTAGCCCAGTTCGCCGCCTTCGTGAATGGATCCGGGGCATTCGGGTGAAACGTGGCTGGGGATCCCGCCCGGGAAGGAGAACTGGGTGAACAGTTTTCGCAATCCCTCCTCATCGCGGGTGATAGGGGGATACACTTCGGAATAGGTGCCTTCGAGGTAGGTGTTGCCCACCAGCGCCGGACCGCCGTGGCCGGGTCCGGAAATGTAGATCATGTCGAGGTCGTAGGCCTTGATGACGCGGTTGAGATGCACGTAGATAAAATTCTGTCCCGGCGTGGTGCCCCAGTGGCCGAGCAGGTTCGGTTTGACATGTTCGGGTTTCAGGGGTTCCCGCAGCAGGGGGTTGTCCCAGAGATAGATCTGTGCGACCGACAGATAGTTGGCCGCCCGCCAGTAGGCATGCATTTTTTTCAGCAGTTCGGGTGACAGGGTGGCAGGGCTTGTGTTCGCGTTCATGTTTCCTCCTTGTGTGAAGGGTGATACGTTCGCCGCCGGGGTGCGGGAACAGGAACGGTCAGGGTTCGCGGCGGGCGCTGAGTCCGAAAAATTCCATGATCCGGTAGGGAAGGTGGAAATCGATGTCCTTGGACCAGACGGTCGGAGTGCCGCCGCGGTCGACCGCATCGCCGGGATCGATCAGCAGGACGTGCCCGGTCTTTGCGGCGTTCAGGCGGAGCAGGCGCAGGGAACCCTCGCGCGGATATCGTACGGCGCTGAGCAGGGGGTTGCCTGCGTAGTGCGGGATGAAGAGCGTGTCCTGCGGATCAAGCCCGAATTTCGTAATCCATTGTTCCGTCAGGAGTTCCGCCTGACGGGGATGCACGGTCCGGTCGCGCATGCCCTGGAACAGGGCGACGCGGCGGATCTTTCCGGTGTCCGGGTTCAGGTCGTGCGGCAGGACGCCGGGCGCGGCGATGAGGACGCCGGCGGAAAAACAGTCGGGGTATTCGTTCAGCATGACGTTGGCCATCGCGCCGCCGGCGGAAAGTCCGGTGATGAACACGCGGTTCGTGTCAAGGGGGTAATGCGCTGCCATGTGGGCGATCATCTGACGGATGGATGCGGATTCGCCCTTGCCGCGTTCGGTCCGTTCACGGCTGAAAAAAGAGAAGGCGGTCATCAGGTTGTTGCGCAAAGGCTGGTCGGGATACACCAGCAGAACGCCCAGGGAATCCGCCAGCTTGTTCCACCCGCCGCAGCGGCTGATCGCACGCGCACTGAGCATGCTGCCGTGAAGGACGAGGACGAGGGGATGGCGGCGGTCCGGGTCGAGGTTTTCCGGGACGTAGCGGAACATGCGCAGCTTCCCGGGATTCTCGCCGAAATCGCGTACCGGTTCGATATCCTGCGCCAAAGCGGCGGCGCAGAGAAGCAGGCACAGTAAAAGGGTTCGGAAACGTGTCATTTCGCTTCCGTCTTTGTTTCCAGAGCCTCGATGATCTGGTCGTTCATTTCCAGCTTCAGGGGCTTGATCTTGTCGCCCCAGTAGAGCGTGGTGTGCGGGAAGGGGATCTCGATATTCTGCGCGTCGAAGACGTCCTTCAGGCGCTTGCGGTATTCGCGGCCGACCGCCCATTGCTGGCCGGGCCGGGTCTTGAGCCGGGCCTTGATCACGATGGCGCTGTCGGCGAATTTGTCCAGGCCGAAAACCTCGATGGGTTCCAGAATGAGGTTTTTGAAATCCGCATCCTCCGAGAGCTCGTCCCCGACCTGTTTCATCAGGTCGATGACCAGCTGGGTCTTCTCCTTGTAGGCGACGCCGATATCGAAGACGACGGCGGACCAGTCTTTGGTCATGTTCGAAACGTTGTTGATCTTTCCGTTCTGGTAGACATGGATCACGCCGCTGAAATCACGCAGGGTCAGCGTTCGCAGTTCCACCTTTTCCACCAGTCCGACGTTGCCGTTGATCATCACGACGTCCCCGGTGCGAAGCTGGTTTTCCAGGATCATGAAGAAGCCGGAAATGAAATCCCGCACCAGTTCCTGTGCGCCGAACCCGATCGCCAGGCCGATGATCCCGGCGCTGGCCAGGATGGGCGCGATGTTGATGCCGAATTTCTGCAGGACCATCATCAGGTAGACGGCCCAGAGGATGATCTTGATGATCGTGTGCAGAATGCCCGTCAGGGTGTTGATGCGCTTGACGGTCTCGTCGGTGTCGACCTTGATGTTCCGGTCCGCCCGGGCGGCAAGGACCTTGCGCAGCCGTTTGAAGGAAAAGCGGATGACCCTGAACGCCAGGAACATGATGAGCGTCAGGATCAGGATCCCGGGAAGTTCTGTGACGACCCAGTTGACGGCGGTTTCGATGAGCTGTTCCCAGAACGTGACCTTCAATATATTTTCCATGACCTTACCTCGCAGATTTGATGGTGAGAGACCGGCTTTTTCGTAATTTCAGGTTTTATCGGGTCAATTTCAACCTTTATTTTCCCCGTGAACCGACGCCGCGTTCGGAAATACCGTGACATAAAACATTCAGATAGGATTCGGATTTCTTTATAAGATCCTTCATTTTTCTCCCTTATATCGGCTTAAAATTTAAGTGTGATGCTCTCCAGGGGCGCCGTGAATACGCTGACGGTGCTGTCGTCCTTGAAATAAGGCGCAATACGCGGGGCATTCGCCGGTGAAATGTGCATGAAGACGGTGTGGCGGGCTTGAATGTAACGCTGCATGATCATCTGAGGCGTTTCGCCTCTGAATAAAAAGAGCCGGTCCAAAAAAGCGACATCAAGATCTTCATCCTGAAGCGCGAATGTTGCAAACCCGGAGCTGTCCAGGGGATTTGAATCCCCGCCGTGAAAGATCGCGGCGTTGCCGACCCTGAAGAGGTACCCCAGATTTACCTCATCGCGATGGCGGTTGACCTCGAGGCCGCTTTGGGGATCGGTTTCCATGTAGGGCGAATGGGCGAGACGAAGCGCACGGATATCGATTCCCCTGAGGCTAAAGGTGGAATCGGAAAAAGGAGGGAGGCTTATGCCGTGAATCCGGGAGCATATCGTTTTATCGGCGGCGTGTTCCCGCAACAGGGCGGCGGTCTGTTCGGGCGCGACACAGCGGGTCCCGGGGTCGTTCAGCAGGTGGGCGAGCGTTATATCCGCATTAAAGTGATCCTGATGCTTATGCGAAATGCTGATAAGATCTATCTTGTCAAAAGGAGCTTTCGCTTCCCGCATAAGAGCGGTAAGGCTGTCGGAAGGGACTTCATAAGCAGTGTTTTCCATTTCTCCCCAAAGCGCATCGGACAAGATCTTTTTATTCCCGGTTTCGATCAGGAACCCTTCATTTCCGATATAGGTGATCTTCAGGTCCGATGATGAACAATGACAGAGGATCAGCGACAGGAAAACCGGCAGAATTGAAAGAAAATATTTCATTTACAACCCTGACTCTTATTTAATAAATAATTGATCTGTTCTGACTTCCGTCCACCGCCTACGGTCTCCCGTCTACTGCCTACTGTCTACCGTCTACCATCTCCCGGACATATTCCTCCGCCCATTCGCGGACGGCTTCCAGGTCGACGAGGTCGATGGGGATTCCTTTTTTAAGTCCGAACAGCAGGCGCGCGAAACCGGGGAATGCCTTGTCAACGCGGCCGGGGAAGCCGGCGGTTTTGACCGGCGGGACGAGGGCGCTGACCTTGTCCAGGCTTTTCCGGATCGTTTTTTGCCACAGGGGGGCGCCGACGTTCATCAGGTAGGAGACGAAGAAATAGGCGGTAGGGACCTTGAGCAGGGCGTCCCGGTGTTTTTCCACGAAAGCGCCGGCTTCCGGGACCCATTGCATGCCGTTGATGGGCGCGCCGATCACAACGGCGCCGTAGCCCTCCGGCGATGCGACGGCGGAAAGGGGCAGGACGTCGGCGACGATGCCGTGCTCAGCGGCAACGCGCCCGATCTCTTCGGCGATCCCTTGGGTGGTGCCGGTCTTCGTAACATAGGCGATCA
>JAFGVT010000096.1 GCA_016937825.1 Fidelibacterota bacterium
CGTTCCAGTTCCTTCAGAACGCCGACATGGGCGATGCCGTTACCACCACCACCAGAGAGAACGAGTGCCCATTTCATAGACATTCCCTGTTTTTTTCATGATCTCAGTCAGAACATCCGCCTGTTTTACGGAGCGCGGATCGGCGATCAGGTAGAGGTGGAGCCGGTTATCCATGAAATCCGTTGCCGCAAGATAGCGGCCGTCGGGCGAAATGTCCAGACCCGTCGGCTGATTTCCCTGCTGCCAGGATGTCAGCGTGGTAAAGGGCTCCGTTTCAATGACGACCACTTCACCGTCCCGCGGACTGCGGAGGGTGTAGCCCTTGGGATTGTTGGGTCCGCGGCAGCTGACGAAAAGATATTTTCCATCCGGCGTCAGGCGGATCGTGTTCGGGTGACTGTCAACTTCCTCTTTCCCGACCGTTTCCCGACGGATCCAGTCGTATTTATAAACAATCGCAAAGCGCATATCGTCATAATAGAGCATTTTTGCGAGCGGATCGAAGCGCACATCCCGCATCGCCGAACGGTATTCGAGCATGGTCTCGACCCGTTTCCCCGTCCGGACGTCGAAAACTTCGATACCGCAATCCGTGCTGTTCTCGCCGCCGTAGAGCGTGACCGCCAGCGTATCGTTCCCGATCCAGGCGACCCCGCGGGGGATCTGGCTGACCCGCAGGTTGCGAAGCAGGCGATGATTCTCCACGTCGAACACCGAGACCCGTTTTGAGATCCAGTGGGACATCGCGACCTGCCGGCCGTTCGGTGAGAATTCCAGGGATTTTGTCCAGTCCCCACCCGTCGGGCGGCCGCGTTCCAGCGAATCGCGTTCGGGATGGTAAATAAAATATTCGGACGTCGTCATCCGGGTGAACCAGAAGCTTCCGTCGCTGTAATTGAAAACGCCTTCGGAAAAGCCCCAGTTTTCCGTGGGGTCGTCGGCCCGCGAATAGACGGTCTTCACTTTTTCGAAGGGGTCGGTCGAGTAGATCTGGACCGCAACCCCCCGCAGCCCCAGCAAGGTGACGTAAATATACTCCCCGTCGGGTGAAAACGTGGCGCTTTTGGGCGAACTGCCGGTCTTCTGCACTTTTCGGAAATAGGGAAATTCCTGGCGATAGTCCCATCCCTCCGCGACCAGGGAATCCCTGATCTGATCCACTAAGAAAACATCATGGTACATCAGCTCCGCGGCGGAGAGGGAAAGTGCGAACAGGGTCGCGGCGATCATGACGGGCCATTTTTTCAGCATAAGCATCCTCAATTATTTGTCCGGTGTAAAATAGCTGATTTTTTATCCTTTTTAAACCCTTTTCTGACAATTCCGCATTTGCCCGCCGCAGCCGCGGATATTTCCGCACATTCGCCGAGGATGAAGCATGATCCCGGGCCTTGGCGCCCTCCTTTTTTTGTACAATATTATAACATCAGGATGTTTTTTTTATTATATTAAACCGCACAAAAAGAGAGGACTTTTCACATGAACACCCCGTCAATCCTACATAAAACACGCAATGAATACCAGCCCAAGCTGCCCCGCTCGCTGAAGAACGGCCCCCAGGTACGGATCAGGGAAAACGCCGATGCCGGCGCGGCTTACAACCCAAAAGATATCGGCTTGTTGTTCCCGAACACCCGGGGTTTGCCCCCGGTCACCTTCGTCCCCGGCGATATGCCCGGCTACGCCCCGCTGAACATCGGCGTGATCCTGTCGGGAGGCCAGGCGCCCGGCGGACACAATGTGATCGCGGGCATTTACGACGGACTGAAAGCCTGTCATCCGGACTCGAAATTGTTCGGATTCCTGGGCGGCCCCTCGGGCCTGACGGACAATCATTACCGTGAACTGGACGCCGCGTTCATTGCTCCTTTCCGGAATACCGGCGGATTCGATATGATCGGTTCGGGGCGCACCAAACTGGAGAAAACCGAGCAGTACGAAGCGGCTCTTACACATTGCAAAGCACTGGATATCCGCGCTCTGGTCGTTATCGGCGGCGACGATTCGAATACCAATGCCGCGGTCCTGGCCGAATTTTTCAAGGAGCGCAAGGCCGGCATCACGGTCGTCGGCGTTCCCAAGACGATCGACGGGGACCTGAAAAATGACCTGATCGAAATTTCCTTCGGTTTTGACACCGCCACCAAGGTGTACAGTGAACTGATCGGCAACATCGAACGTGACGCGAACTCGGCGAAAAAGTACTGGCATATCATCAAGCTGATGGGGCGTTCCGCTTCTCACATCGCCCTGGAATGCGCGCTTCGCACCCAGCCCAACCATACGATCATTTCGGAGGAAGTTGCCGCCAGGGAACAGACCCTTCACGAGATCGTGGAAGATCTTGCGTCGGTCGTGGCGAAACGCGCCGCGAACGGCGAGCACTTCGGCGTCGTGATCATCCCGGAAGGACTGATCGAGTTCATCCCCGAGATGAAAGCGCTCATATCCGAGCTGAACGATCTTATGGCAAAACATGAGGCCGAGATCAACGGCATCCCGGACATGGGAGCCAAGCGCGAGTATATCGCCGGAAAACTCGCCCCCCGCACTGCGGAATTGTACCGTTCGCTTCCCCGGCAGATCGCGGAGCAGCTGATCATGGAACGCGACCCGCACGGGAACGTTCAGGTTTCGCTGATCGAGACCGACAAACTTCTGGTGTACATGGTCGAAGACGTGCTGAACGACATGAAAGCCAGGGGGACCTATAAAGGAAAATTCAAGACCCATACCCATTTCTTCGGTTATGAAGGACGCTGTTCCTTCCCCTCCAATTTTGACGCCGACTACACCTATACGCTGGGTTACACCGCTTCCCTGCTTTGCATGAACGAATGCACGGGCTATATGTCCTCGGTGCAGAACCTTTGCGACGCAGCGGAGAACTGGATCCCGGGCGGCGTGCCGATGACCCGGATGATGCATCTGGAACGCCGTCACGGCGCCGACAAACCCGTGATCAAAAAAGCTCTGGTGGATATTGACGGCCAACCCTTTAAAACATTTGCGGCAAAACGGGGAACCTGGGCGATTGAAACCCATTATATCTATCCGGGACCGATCCAATACTACGGTCCGGAGGCTTTGAGCGAAATGAAAACAAAAACCTTGGAATTAGAACACCAATAAAGGAGTTTATATGATCACCAAACCTGTCCTTAAGCCGGGTGTCATCACCGGTAATTTATTACTGGATGTTTTCGCCTACGCGAAAGAACATAAATTCGCGTTCCCGGCCGTCAATGTCATCGGCTCAAGTTCCGTCAACGCGGCGCTCCAGGCTGCAAAGGAAGCAAAATCGGCCGTAATGATCCAGTTTTCCAATGGCGGCGCCGTTTTTAATGCCGGAAAATTCCTTGACAACACGAACCAGAAAGCGGCGATCGCCGGCGCCGTTGCCGGGGCCCTGCATGTCCGCGAAATGTCAAAGCATTACGGCGTTCCGGTCATTCTTCACACCGACCACTGTGCAAAAAAGCTTCTGCCCTGGATCGACGGCCTGCTGGATGCCGGCGAAGCCTATTACAAAGAACACGGCGAACCGCTCTTCAGTTCTCACATGCTGGACCTTTCCGAGGAACCGCTGGAAGAGAACATTGCGATCAGCAAAACCTACCTCGAACGCATGTCCCGGATCGGCATGCTGCTTGAGATCGAGCTGGGCGTCACCGGCGGCGAGGAAGACGGCGTGGATAACACCAGCGTGGATAACGCCGAACTCTATACCCAGCCGGAAGAGGTCAATTACGCCTACGAACAACTGATGAAGGTCAGCCCCATGTTCACCATTGCGGCGGCTTTCGGCAACGTCCACGGCGTGTACAAACCCGGCAATGTGGTTCTGACACCCAAGATCCTGGCGAATTCACAAAAGTACATTTCCGAAAAACACGGACTGGATGAAAAACCGGTCAATTTCGTTTTCCACGGCGGTTCCGGTTCGGCCCCCGAGGAGATCGCAGAGGCGATCTCCTACGGCGTGATCAAAATGAACATCGATACGGACACCCAATGGGCTTATACAAAACCGGTAAAAGATTACATGGATAAGTACGACGCCTACCTTCAGGGACAGATCGGAAATCCCGACGGTCCGGACAAGCCCAATAAAAAGATCTATGATCCCCGCGGATGGATGGCGGCGGCAGAAAAAGGTTTCACGCTGCGGCTGATCGAAGCGTTCAGCAACCTGAACAGCCTGAATCAGTTTGATTATCTGTATTAAGATCCCGAAACATCGGCAGACCGGGCCGCCGGTCCGGTCTGCCTTGTCTCAATTATAATTCTTGACATATCGCCCGCTTTTACGTAAAATCACTTAAGACATAACTATTAAGCAACGTCTGCGATCTCTTTAGGAAATGATATGAAAGAAATGTCA